>CAZMNG010000423.1:0-4670 GCA_964567505.1 uncultured Chthoniobacterales bacterium | reverse complement strand
GTACAGATCACGTGGATTGTGGGAGACACACCGAACGTTCATTCTAATCGTTGCGGGGGCCATTATCTTTCAGGCAGCCCTGATCGCGGTATTAGTTTTGGAGCGGCTTTGGCGACGTACAGCGGAGGCTTCATTGCGTCAAAGCGAGGAGCGCATGAGCCTCATGCTGGAAGCCTCCCCGAACGGCGTCGTCCTGGCAAACGAGCAGGGTCACGTAGTGCTGGTGAATGCGCGTGCCGAGAACCTTTTCGGCTATAAGCGTGACCAACTTATCGGGCAACCAATCGAAATTCTCGTGCCGGAACGATTCCGCGCTGCCCACGAAGCCTATCGGGCGCAGTTCCTTGCTGCGCCGATAGCAAGGGCGATGGGTTCAGGAGGGGAATTGTTTGCTCGACGCAAAGACGGAAGCGAATTCCCCGTCGAGATAGGAATCAGCCCAATCCGCAGTAAGGAGGGTAATCTGGTTCTGGCCGTGATTATGGATATCTCTGCCCGCAAACAGGCTGAAGCGGAAGCAAAGCGGTACCATGAAGAGCTCGCGCACTTCAGCCGCATCCAGATTTTGGGGGAAATGGCTGCATCATTGGCGCATGAGCTGAACCAGCCATTGACCGGCATCATGAACAATGCCAGCGCAGGGCGTCGATTTATTGCGAGCGGGCTTGCTGATATGTCAAAATTTGATGGATTGTTCAAATTCGTCGTCGCGGACGCTCGCCGAGCGGGCGAAATCATCCGTGGCATCCGGAGCATGGTGCGCAAAGGCGACGGACAGCGCGAACCCGTGAACCTCAATAAGGTAATCACCGACGTGGAGATGCTGGTCCGCTCGGACGCGGTCGAACGGCATTGCGCGGTCCTGACGGAGCCGGATCCTAAACTCCCGATGGTTAAGGCCAATCCCGTTCAGCTCCAACAAGTGCTACTGAACATCATCATCAACGCGTTTGATGCAATGTGCCAAATCCCTGCGGCGGACCGTCGCGTAATCATCCGCACCGAGTCCCTATCTGGCGGCGGCGTACAGGTGGTGGTGCGCGATTTTGGAGCCGGACTTCCGGCAGAAAATCCGCAGCGGATATTCGAGCAGTTCTTTTCGACGAAACGTGATGGGCTGGGGATGGGCCTCGCCATAGCGCGTTCGATAATCGCATCGCACGGTGGGAAGTTGGGCGCCGGGAAAGCCGAGGGCGGGGGCACGTGCGTGTATTTCTCGCTGCCAGCAGTTACGGAGGTGGCCGCATGAAACAGGGAGAGCCGCGCGTTTTCGTCGTGGATGACGAGCGTTCTGTGCGCATTGGTCTAGCCAATTTGCTCGAGAGCGCCGGCTATACCGTCGAGACCTTTGCCACCGCCGCAGAGTACCTTGCGAATGAACCTCACCATGGTCCCGCGTGCCTCGTACTGGATGTACTTCTGCCGGATCTTGATGGCCTGGCGCTCCAGCGCCACTTGGTAGAACAGGGCAGGACGGAGCAAATCGTGTTCATCACTGGACAAGGAGATATCCCAATGGTTATTCAAGCAATGAAAAGGGGAGCAATCGACTTTCTGCCAAAGCCCTTTGAGGACGAGACGCTGCTCACTGCCGTCGCAGAGGCGCTCGCGCGCTCGGCCGAGAATTGGCGAACGCGCGGGCAAGTGGCGCAAATGCGCGCGCGCATTGCCAGGCTCACGCCACGGGAACTCGAAGTCTTCCGCTTAGTCATCGCCGGGTTCCTGAATAAACAGATCGCCGCAGAACTCGGAGCTGCGCTACGGACGATCAAAAAGCATCGTGGCCGCGTCATGCGCAAGCTAGCCGTAGAGTCCGTCGCCGAGTTGGTCCGCCTGGCTCAAAACGTGGGTGTCGCACCCTCTTCGCCCGGCCCCAAGGGGCCATAGCGAAAGTCTGGGCGGCATTATAACCTTACTCCTGAACTCACGCACGCCACCTCTTATGGCTGAAACCATTAAACCAATTTGTGTTCTCGATGACGACTCCTCCGTACTAAATTCGCTGCAGGAGTTGCTCGCTTCGGATGGCTTCGCGGCGAAGACGTTCGACAGTCCGGACGAATTTCTCGTTTACGCTCAAGAGCGCCCGGTTAAGTTGGCGGTAATCGATGTCTGGATGCCGGCAACGAACGGCATCGAAGTGCTCGCGCGGCTGCAAGAATTTTCGCCTGACACTCGAGTCATTATGATAACCGCCCGTGAGGAGGCAGCGATTCGAGCCGCGGCACTGGCCGGCGGCGCGCTAGCATTTATTGTCAAGCCGTTTGACGACGAAGAATTTCTTGCACTGGTGCGCAACGCGCTTCGCAAAGCGGCATGAGCAGATACCTAAAGAGTTGAGGACGCGGGAAGCGAAACTGCCCCAACAAATTGCTTTCGAACGGATGTCGGGAACTGATGCTGGAGTCAGTTCGATCTGCGGAAATCCGACTTCACGCTCCAGATTTGCTCACAGTACTCGCGAATCGAGCGATCAGAGGAGAATTTCCCCATGCGAGCGACTGTGAGAATGGATTTTCGCGTCCAGGCTCCAGGATCACACCAGAGGGCGCTCACCTGTTCCTGACAATCGACGTATGACTGGTAGTCGGCGAGCAGCAGGTACGGATCGTTTTGGAGAAGGTTTTCTACCAGCGGACGAAACAGTGTCGCATCGGTGCGAGCCAACGCCCCGGAGTTAATATAGTCAATAACCTCCCGGAGTTGGGCGTTTTGATCGTAATGGTCACCCGGACGGTAGCCCCGGGATCTGGTTTCAACCGCCTGTTCCGCGTCGAGCCCGAAAAGGAAGAAGTTATCCGGTCCGACTTCTTCGCGGATTTCGACGTTGGCTCCGTCCAATGTGCCAATAGTCAGAGCGCCATTCAGCGAGAATTTCATATTGCCAGTCCCTGATGCCTCCATGCCGGCAGTGGAAATCTGCTCAGAGAGATCAGCCGCGGGGAAGATATGCTGCGCATTCTTTACGTTATAATCGGGGAAAAATACGACTTTGAGCCGGTCGCGCACATCGGGATCGCTGTTAACGGTTTCTGCAACGGAGTGGATAAGCTTAATGATGAGCTTCGCAATGAAATAGCCGGGGGCCGCCTTACCGGCGAAAATAAAGGTGCGTCTGGGCAAAATGGCTTCCGGGTCGCGTTTAAGACGCAAGTACAGGGTTAGAATATGCAATACATTCAGGTGTTGCCGCTTATATTCGTGGATCCGTTTTGAATGGATATCAAAAAGCGATCCCGGGTCCACGTGCACCCCAATACGTTCTTTGATGAGCGTGGCAAGCTTGCTCTTAGCACTGAATTTCACCTCCCGCCAACGGCGATGAAACTCTGTGTCACCGGCGAATGCTTCCAATTGGCGAAGATCACAAAGGTCCCGAAGCCAACCGTCGCCGATATAGTCGCTAATAAGCTGTCCCAAGCCCGGGTTGCTCATCGCGAGGAAACGTCGCGGGCTAACACCGTTCGTGACGTTGCAGAATTTCGCCGGCCACATCTGGGCAAAATCGCTAAGTACAGTTCTGGTCAGCAGTTGAGAGTGAAGTTCAGCTACTCCGTTGACATGATGACTGGCTACCGCAGCAAGATGCGCCATGCGAACGTACCGTTCGCCACTCTCATCAATAATTGACATCCGGCTTATGCGCGCGTGGTCGTCCGGCATCCTGGTGCGCACTTCGTCAAGAAACCGCCTGTTGATTTCATAAATAATTTCCAGGTGTCGCGGGAGCAGGCGTCCGAGCAGGTTTACCGGCCATTTCTCAAGTGCCTCAGGGAGCAATGTGTGATTCGTATAAGCAATTGAGCGGGTGGTCACCTGCCATGCGGTATCCCAATCCAATTGGTGTTCGTCGACGAGGAGGCGCATCAACTCTGCCACTGCAATTGCAGGGTGGGTATCATTGAGTTGAATCGCAAATTTTTCATGGAAGCCTTCCGGTTTCCCACCCAGCAAGGCGTGCATACGCAACATGTCCTGCAGGGAGCAAGAGACAAAGAACGCCTGTTGTTGCAATCGAAGAATCTTCCCCTGAATTGGTTCGTCGTTCGGGTATAGAACCTTTGTAATATTTTCGGAGCTCAATTTATCCTCAACCGCACGATAATAGTCTCCCTGGTTGAACGCTGCGAAATCGAAAGACTCGACCGCCTCGGCACTCCAAAGGCGCATAAGATTACATGCGTCGACGCGGTAACCGAGGATCGGGGTATCGTACGCTCTTCCCTTGATAACAGTTTCCGGAATCCATCGCACTCGATAACGACCTCTTTCATCAGTCCACGCTTCGGTCCGGCCACCAAAACTTACATTATAGGCGATTTCCGGACGCCTGATCTCCCAGGGGTTTCCGAAGCGTAGCCATTTGTCGGTAATCTCCTTCTGCCAGCCGTCCTCGATTGCCTGGTCGAATATTCCGAATTCGTACCGAATACCGTACCCGATAGCGGGGACCTGGAGGGATGCGAGGGAATCGAGAAAACAGGACGCGAGGCGACCAAGTCCGCCGTTGCCAAGCCCGGGTTCCTCCTCCTGATTCAAGAGTTCATCGAGATCATAGCCCAGTTCGGACAACGGGTGACGAGTTTGATCCGTAATTCCGAGGGCCAGCAAATGTGGTCCTTCGCTGTTTTCTGTGGATAGTTTCGGAGTTAGGTCATAGTTGGAACAGC
>CAZMNG010000422.1:0-4686 GCA_964567505.1 uncultured Chthoniobacterales bacterium | reverse complement strand
TCGAAACTCTTTGGCGAACCACGATTGAAAGAAATCCCAAGGCCTGGATGGCCCATAACAATCTCGGCAGTGCCCTGCTGCAGAAGGGTCAAGTGGACGACGCAATCGTTCATTTTCGAAAATCGGTTGAGATAAAGGCGGACCACGCCGATGCCCAGGCCAATCTTGCCAGTGCCCTGCTGCAGAAAGGAGAGTTGGACGAAGCCGTTGCGCAGTACTATAAAGCGCTCGACATCAAACCCGACAACGCCCTGGTCCACTACGATCTTGCCAACGCACTGATCCTCAAGGGCCAAGTGGATCAGGCGATTGCTCATTACGAAAAAGCGCTCGAAATCAAGCCCGACTACGCCGAAGTCTGCAACAATCTCGGCATCGTACTTTTCCAGAAAGGGGAAGTGGACCAGGCTATTACCTATTATCAAAAAGCTCTCGAAATTAATCCCCAATACGTTGAGGCTCGGGCCAATCTGGCTTGGGCACTGGCGACATCCCCTCAAACACCCATTTTGAAAGCCGTCGCCGTTAAACTGGCCGAACAGGCAAACCAAATGAGCGGTGGCTCGAATCCGAAGGCTCTCCGCATACTCGCAGCCGCTTACGCGCAAATTGGGAAATTCTCCGCAGCGACAGCGATGGCACAGCGAAGTTTGCAACTGGCAACGGAACAAAACAATGCTGCTCTGGAGGAAGCGTTGCGAACTGAAATCGATCTCTACGCGAAGGGGCTTCCTTACCGGAATGGCAACTAGAATTGACGTAGTCGCGGTACCTGCGATTTAAGCGTAGTTACCTGGGACCTGGCCGAGCTTTAATGCTGTACTGTCGGGATGACAGAAAACGAAGAAGTTTCTGGGCTTAAAAGAATCGCGAATGTCAAACTCAACGCAAGAAATGCTGGATCTGTTTAGGTTGGCTGGGCTACGTTAATTTTACTGACCCCGAGATTCGAAGAACGACGCCATGTCGCTGATCACCATAGACGATTTCTGGTACCCACAAGGATGGAACGACTTGAAGCGCCAAGAGGAGCGCGCACGCTGGTGTTGTTCGCAACTCGAAGACGGACATATTTTATTTCTGGATCGGATCCCTTTCGATTTACCGGAAGCTGATGTCCAGTTTCTGCGTTCGCAACGGCAGAGCCGCTCACCGCTTCACAAGAATATTTCCTATCATCCCCAGCAGGATAAACTGCGCGGCTTTGCGGCGGAAGCACGCGAGGAGATGGAGCGCCTGCACCAAGTCATGCGTAACTACTCTTTGCAGGTCGTAAGGTTCCTTTCACAACTGCTCGCTCCCTATTCGGCGCACTGGAAACTGGATTTTGCCAGCTTTCGCCCCTTGGAGGAGGAAGGGCGCGGCCTACCGCTCCACAAACGCAACGACTTGCTACATGTGGACGCCTTCCCGAGCAGGCCAACACGCGGGGGCAGAATCCTGCGCTGCTTTACGAACATCAACCCATCGGAACCGCGAAGATGGCTCGTGGGAGATCACTTTCCTGAGATTGCGAATCGTTACGGAGTTGATGCCGGCCTGCGAAAAATCGCTCAGCGCGCGGCGTCACCGGGAAGGGCGCTCCGCCGCATAGTGTCTCCACTCCAACGCTTAGTGCGGATCCCGGCACCTGACCGCGCAGCTTATGACGAATTCATGCTGCGCTTCCACGATTATTTAAAGGAGAACGCCGACTTTCAGCGGCAGGGAACTAAAGTCCGCACCGATTTTCCGCCGTCTGCGACCTGGATAGTTTTTACCGATGCTGTGCCACACGCTGTCCTGTCCGGCCGTCTCGCTCTCGAGCAGACCTTTATTGTCCCCGTGAGCGCGCTTGTAGCGCCCGAGAAATCGCCGTTGCGAGAACTGGAACAAATCGCGGGACGGTCGCTTGTGGATTAGCTTCAGACGTTTGAAACCTAGGAAAGCAGCTAAAAACCGGGCAATCCGGCGCGGATGCGATTCGAAAAATCCGGCGCATCGTCTGCTGCGCGGGCGCGTTCGTTAATAAGGGATCTGGCCTTAAGCTCCGCAAAAGGCAGATCACCTGCCAAGGCGTGACGCTCGTAAAGCATTTGGTCGGCAAAGCCGTTGATTAGCAGTCGCCAATCGAAGGGCTCCCGCAAGGCTACCGGCCGCTGAGCACGAATGCTGGTAGTGCAGTTATCCGTGATCTGATTGTACCAGGCCGGGTGAGCGTGTAATTCGTTCAAGCGGTCGATGTACTCCATGAACCGGCCCCGCACTTCTTTGGGCCGCATCAATATCCGGTACAGGTAGAGGTCTTCATGCTTATAGTTCGTACGTAAGCGAACGACGTCGCGCTCTTCGGCAGCGATATAAATGATCTCATACTGCCGGTAGAGCCCGGCAATGGGAGAATAACCCTGGCCGCGAGCGAAGCGCGTTTCGATCGAAAAGCAAAGGCGGCCTTGGGGGCCAAAATCGAAGGAGAGAATTGGGTGGGCTATCCACTTTGAACCCCAGTAGTTTATGAACAAATCCAGCTCGCGAAGATTGGCGAGGGTATAGGTTCGTGTTTCATAACGGGGCGTAAATTCGGTAGCGGTGCGATATTCGAAGTTTCGGATATTGTAAACCGTAATTTGGTCTCCTTCTCGGCTGGCGTAGGCCAGTACGGCGACCTGCGGTTGCCAGTCGCGATTTTGCTTTGGGCGCAAGGTGGACCACCATCCGGCAACAAGAAGAAAGCCGAGCAGGACGCCAAGACGTCCTCGCCAACCACGAAAAAGTCCAAACACGGCCGCCAGCGACCAAGTGATGGCGGCAACAGTTCGCAGCGGCGCAGACGTGGGTAAATCAAAGTAAAGGGCGCCAGCCGTCCAGGCGACGACAATGCATCCGGTGATCAATATCAAAACAAGCAGCAGGAAACGAAGGAACCACATGAGAAATTGCCATATGCGCATTACCGAAGCGATGCCCGCAGGTTCCGAAAATTATCCCAACAGTCCGTTGTCATGAAGCGCAACCGCTGCTTTTGTCGCAGCGCTCAGCGCGCCTGCAAGAGCGCGAAAAGGGTCGACAGCGCCAAAATCAGCGCCGCGGTGGCGAGCACGAGATAGTCCGCATAACGTCTGCGCATAGAATCGCTCCACTCTAGATGAAGTTGTAGCGTTCGGACTCGATGTTGGCGAGCGAAACGCCGAGCCGGGTGAGTGCCGCCTCCACTGCGTCCATCATCGGATCGGGACCGCAAACGTAGTATTGGCGAGTGTTGCGATCACGAGGAATAAGGCGGCCCAGCACTTCGGCGGTGACCCGGCCACTCTGTCCTGGCCAGCCCGGCGGCGGATTGGTAAGCACATGTTCCACTTGCAGATTGAGCCGCTTTTTGAGTTCGTCGAGTTCCTCGCGAAAGGTGATGGAGTCCCAATCTTTGCTGCCATAGATCAACAGAAGCGGACGCTTATCGCCACGGTCGGCGAGGGTACGCAGCATGCTCATCACCGGAGTGATCCCGACGCCTCCGGCCACAAAGACGCAGCCCGCTGCCTTGTGCCGATCCACGCTGAAAGCGCCGTACGGCCCGTCGAGATAAGCCCGTTCGCCCGGCCGGATGTCACTGATGGTAGAGGTGAAATCGCCGAGCGCCTTGATGGTGAATGCCACCTGTCCGCTGTCCGCCGTCGAAGCAGACGAGAGCGAGAAAGGATGTTCCTGGATAGCGAACGGTGAGTTTCTCAGGGTCAGCCACGCGAACTGGCCAGGAGCGAACTTGAAACCACCGTGCCCTTGCGGCCGCAGCACCAGGGTGTGAGCGCGACCGCGCTCTGGGAATACCTCTGTCACCCGATAGGGTCGGCGCAACATCAACAAAGGCTTTACCAGACGCACGTAAACCAGCAACCCAATCCAGAATAGCGCCAAGGCGATCCAGAGCGCGCGTTTCCATGGCAGCTCAAGGTAGTGATTCACGAGAACGGCGTGTGCCAACCCGAATGCGACGGCCAGGGTGCCCAACACGCCGTGCCCAACCCGCCAGCTTTCATAGTTTATCCTGAACCGCTTTCGCCAAACAGATGTAGCAATCAGCAAGAGCAGAGCCAAGATCGAACCCAGCCCGAAGCGTGCTCGCCACGGCGCCTCAAAAACGTTCAGCAATCTCAGCAGCCTCGGGTTGTTTGCGAACAGGATGACCAGATGCGCGATGATTAGCGTGAAGGCCACCCACGAGATCTGCCGGTGAAACTCGTACATGATGTCCATGCCATAAGGTGCGGCGACGTGCCGGAAGCGTGCAGTAATCAGGAACTGAAACCCCATGATCGACAAGGCGATGAAGGCCAACGCGACCGAGAGCTCGACCCAAAAGTTCCGACCGGCCGGCACAGGTCCGATCAACAGTAGAAACAGCGGCGAGAGGATCAGCAGCAGATAGACGGCGATCCAGAATGCTCCCTGCGCGGTCAGATTCCGGATTGGCATGAGCACGATCCTGGCAAAGAACCTGATCCGCCGCAAGCCGGCATATCGATCCGGAGATGGGTTTCAACTTGTTAACCGGTTAAAAGCCAAATCCGATCTCGACGAGTTGGGCTTTTACGTCCGGGTTTTGCTATATGGTGAGAAAACTCTTCAGCGTTCAATCGCGGGAGTCTCTACCTCGTGGAATCAACAATTCCCTCTTAATTTGCCGAAACGTCGCGGTTACGGCGCTCAGCG
>CAZMNG010000421.1:0-4701 GCA_964567505.1 uncultured Chthoniobacterales bacterium | reverse complement strand
TTCCGCTAAATCAGTTATTTATGCCTATTCCTTTCAGCTTCGCGGACTCGGTGCGATACGACAACCACGGAGAACAACCTGCCGTAGCGCTGCTGGACAGCGGTTTAGTTCTGGAAGTCAATTCCCTGGGCGGCCTGATCTCAAGGGCGGGAAGATTGAGTCTGTCCAACTCGACCGAGATCGACTGGTCCACTCCGGAAAAAGCCGACGACTCACTGAGCATCAAACATCCTGCGCTTGCAACCAACGGAGCATATGTTATTCAAACTCACGAAAATCTGAATAAGCTCCACTTTTCCACTTCCGCAATTCGCGATCGAGGAAACTGGATGGGAGACAATCTCGCCTGGCTCGGAAACAAATCCCTGCAAGATATTGTGATCCCTGGATCGCACGATGCGGGCATGTATCGAGGGATAGGTTTGGGAGTTGCCGCCCTCACGCAAGATCAACCGATCTACTTTCAATTGCGCGGCGGAGTGAGATACTTTGACCTTCGGGTACTGGCCGGTTCGACCCAATCCATTTACCATGGATCTGCTCTCGCGAAGGGTCCACCGCTTCAAGAGGTACTGGATGATGTGAAGCGTTTCATGGCGGAAGACCGTCAAGAAGCTGTCGTGTTGAAGTTTTCGCACTTTATGAATTTCGCCGCCTGTTCGCCGACGAGGTTGAGCCCGGATTACACGCAGCTGACGACCTCGCTCTACAACACGCTGGGTCCCTGGCTGTACGAATCGAAAAACGGCGCCTTGCATCCGGCACGCGTGCCATTAGGTGAACTGCTGAGCACAGGCGGAAAAGTAATCGTGGTTGTGGATGGCGACTTGGCGACCTCACAGTGCAGCCAGGAACTGCCTTACATTTTTGCGTATAAGGACTGGGATGCATCCGGACCCGAATACGGTCAGTTTAATGTTTACGACAAGTACGCCAACACGACTGACTACAACGCTATGCGCGCTGATCAAATCGGAAAGTTTCTCAGCTACAATGGAGAGATGCTGAACGATCCTAATATTGAGTGCGACCTATTTCTGCTGTCCTGGACGCTGACACCCATCACCGATGTCTCGAGGTACTCCAAAACACCAAATCAAAATCTTGCCGACGAAATGAATCACGTCTCCCGCAACCAGTACGGACTCATCCCCAATATCCTTTATGTGGATTACTACCAACGGGCCAGGGTGACGGACACGGCCATCAGTATGACAGAGCGCCTGGCTCCCTGAGTCAAGTTCGTGAGTGGATTCTTTAGGTCGAACCATCACGAGTACGACGCGATGAAAGCAGCTGAAGTGTGCCATCGGATCACCCGCTTGCCTTATCAGATCCCCACCGCGCTCTCGCTCGGGGCCGTTGGTTCAGTTTTATCAGGGGCGATCGCTCTGTCTTTAGTTGCAAACCGTGGACGTCCGGCGAAGCGCCAGCCTGTCACGGAAACCGACCCTAATTCTCGACCTGTTTTAAATCTGCGATGACAATGAATGAGAGCGCAACGCAATCGCACCTGGCGAGCGACCTTGAACGCCTGCACGCCGGCGTAAAAGGTAAGTCGCTCACCATCGCCGAGTTGAAGCAATCGCTCAAAAGCCGCGGCTCCGCCGTGCTGCTGATTCTGTTAGCGTTGCCGTTTTGCTTTATTGCGATACCAGGTCTGTCGACGCCTTTTGGCATTGCTATCAGCTTGATTGGTGTATGTCTAGTCATGGGACGCGAGCCATGGCTGCCCCGATTCATTATGCACCGGCGTCTATCGACCGTCCGCCTGGCGCAAATCCTAAGCAGCGCCATCAAAGTGGCTCGCCAGCTCGAAAAATTTGTTCGGCCACGTCTGGCTTTCCTGCACGCCGGGCCGGGTATGCTACGACTGATCGGCTTGGGCATCGTCATGGCCGGCGTTGGATTGATGTTGCCATTGCCGATCCCGTTTTCGAACAACGTACCGGCCTGGGCGGTCGTGCTTCTGGCAATCGGAATGATGGAGAAGGACGGCTTGTGCGTGTTGCTGGGCCATCTGATTGCAATATTTACCTGGGTCTTTATCGCTCTTACCTCAGTGTTTGCCGTTGGAGCTTTCCAGAGGTTTTTGGATTTTTTTCTCACCTTATGAAATATCAATATCATCACTTCCTTGACCGGCCGACCGCCCGCCTCTACCGCACCAGGCCTGTGTAGCACTCACATTAGCTCCTGAACATCCTTCATTGTATCATAAACTGGACCACCATGAGATTTACTAACTGTTCGCTGGAATTCCTGCGCCGGATATCGAAGCCACGTCACTCGGCTCCAAAGTGCGTAGCGTCAATCTCCGAATACGTTGAACAGAGCGCAGCCCGGCTCACGCCGGAGCACCTCGACGAACTGCGGTTGGAGCTACCTCTCTTGAGAGCTCGATTCGCCGACCTTATCACACCTCAATACCCGCACCTCCGGCAACAGTTAGAGCTGCTCGTTGAATACCTTAAGGATACCGCGGACGGAGTTTTTTTGGCCGGCTCTGATGCATCACGAAAAGAAACTGCGTTTGCCATTCGTTATGCGGCCAACGAAATAGACATCATCTCAGATTCTGTTCCTGAGATCGGCTACGCGGATGATTCGCTCATCGTGCGCACGGTCTTAAACCGGCACGAGGATCTGTTTCGTGACTACTGCAGCTTCCGAAAAGGCTTCCGAAAAATTCGCTACTCGAATATAAGCTTTGGCCCGTAACCTGAACTTCACAATTTGTTCCAGAACAGTCTTATAGTCAGTGTTGCCGAAGCGGTCGGGAGGCCAGCAACGAGCTGGGACGCGCCGATCGTTATCTTGCTCAAACTCCTGGCTGTCGTCTTTCTTGTGCTGTTAAACGGTTTTTTCGTGGCAAGCGAGTTCGCTATCGTCAAGGTGCGAACGAGCCAACTCGATGCACTGGCGACCGAGGGCAACGCACGTGCCCGGCTCGCCCGGCACATCACGACGCACTTAGACGCCTATCTGTCGGCAACGCAGCTCGGCATCACATTGGCCAGCCTGGGTCTCGGCTGGCTTGGCGAGCCATTCCTGGCCGAAATGATCGAACCGTTTTTTGTGGTGGCCAACATCAATTCGCCCTTTCTGATCGAGACGGTTTCTTTTGCTTTAGCCTTTTGCACGATCACAATCCTTCATATCGTTCTGGGCGAACTCGCGCCGAAATCACTTGCGATCCGCACGGCCGCGCCCACGACCCTATGGATTAGCCGGCCACTGAGTCTTTTCTATATGGTATTCAAGCCGGCCATCTGGCTGCTCAACGGCCTGGCGAACTGGCTGCTCAAGTGCGTCTTCAATCTCGAACCGGTTGCGGAAAGCGAACTCGTCCACAGCGAGGAGGAGCTGCGACTGATCCTCGATCAGAGCACAAGGGCCGCCCGAGTCTCTCCGGTGAGCCAAGAAATTGTCGCCAATGCCTTCGAAATACGCCGCCGCGTTGTGCGCGACGTCATGACTCCGCGGGGGGAGGTTGTCTATCTGGACTCCAGCCTCTCATTTCGCGCCAACCTTCAACGCGCAAAAGCCGCGCGCCATACGCGATTTCCGCTTTGCGTCGAGCACTTTGAACGCACGATCGGACTTGTCCACATCAAAGACATACTCGCGCAGCTGGCCGAGCCAAACCCGAGCTTGCTGGCTATTAAAAGAGAATTAGCTGTCGTTCCTGAGATGATGCCACTAGAAAAGCTCTTGACGCATTTCCGTGATCACCAATCGCATCTTGCCGTGGTCGTTGACGAGTTCGGCGGCAACGTGGGCATTGTTACCTTGCAGCATGTCATAGCCGAAGTGATCGGTCAGCTGCCAGACGAGTTCGGACTGGAGCGTCTCCAGTTCCAGCGGCTCGGCGAAGACGAATTCCTGGTGGACGGCGGCCTGGCGATTTTCGAACTGCGAGACCTGGCCGGCCTGGAGTGGAAGGACGAACACGTCACCACGGTTGGTGGCTATGTCGTCCATCAGTTCGGACATCTTCCGCGGATTGGTGAGCAGGTGGACATCGACGGCTACATCGTTACGGTCGAGCAGGCCGACGGGCGCCGAGTCCGCCAACTTCGCTTCAAGCGTATCGCCAAAACAGAGTCCCCCTCGCAGGAGGAATGAGGAAGCGTCACTCCGGGAAGGGAAAGGGACAAGACACTGGCCCCACTGAACCGTGAACCATCTGCGAAAGATCAAACCGGCAGTTTACATCCTTGGTTTGGGGGGGATCGGGCTCTTCACCGTTCTTCTGATCCGAGAAGGTGTCGGCCAAGTCGGTTCGGCGATCGCTCGGACCGGCTGGGGTTTGGTTGGGCTGTCTCTCTATCATCTCGCGCAAACCCTAAGCGATGCCGCGGGCTGGTCGGCGCTCTTTCCACGAGAATTCAGAATATCACTGGGCAAGAGCTTTTTTTTGCAGTGGATCGGTGAATCGATCAACAATCTGCTGCCGATGGGACGTGTCGGCGGGGATGTCGTCATGACGCGCTTTGCTGCAATCTGGGGCGCTCCGCTTAAGATCGGCATCGGCGCAATGATTGTCGATATAACAATTGGGGTTGCAATAAAAGTAATTCTGATTGTAGCCGCTTGCATCATGCTCATCGCAACCACCGGTCGGCATGAATTGATCCAACCGGCACTGGTGACCATGGTAAGCGGCACGTTGGCGGCACTGGGATTTTACGGTGTGCA
>CAZMNG010000420.1:0-4704 GCA_964567505.1 uncultured Chthoniobacterales bacterium | reverse complement strand
GACAATTTGATTCACTGCGACACCCATCATTCTCGCAGCCGTCGCATTCGCGCCGACGGCGTAAAGTTCGCGTCCGAAAATCGTCCGGCGCGTGAGAAAGGCGACGGCCAGGACAATCGAAAGCCAGCAAATGCTGCTTACAGGGAGCGGACCGAAATGCCCCTGGCCGAACACAGCAAAATCCGGGGAAATTCCGCCATGGGGCGCACCACCGGTGTAAACCAGGGCTGCTCCGAACAGGATTGAATTCATGCCCAGTGTAGCGACCAACGGCGTCACCCGCGCGATCGTGATGATCAGGCCGTTGATCAGCCCGACTGCAGCGGCGAGCAGCAGGCACACCATCACAGCAGTTAGCATGTTACCCGGTCGTCCACTCATGACACTGGTAGATACTATGTTCGCCATGGTGACCACTCCGGCGACGGAAAGATCGATTCCGCCCGTCAACAGAGCGATCGTTTGCCCCGTTGCGACGACCCCGAGGAATGCCGCAACCTGGAAAATGTTGATCGCTTGGCTTACTTGGAACATCCCAGGTGAAATCAACCCCGACGCGAAGTAGAGCGACGCAACGATCCACCAGATTGCCCCCAACTTTCGGACGATCGTCCAGGCAGTCTGAAAAAAACCGGGAAACTGCTTGATCGTTGTCACCAGTCCAGAATCGCGTTGTCGGGCGCGCGTATCGAGAGCGAATGCATCACTTCCTGCTGGAACGGATGGTCTTTGGCGCGCTCTTCGTCGACTTCGATGCCGAGTCCCGGTGCATCGCTCGGTAGCCAGTATCCGTGCTCGGTCACCAGCGAGCTCTTGACCACCTCCCACCGCCATGGGACATCCGCCAACATATCTTCCTGGATCAGAAAATTTGGCGTGGAGAGCGCAAATTGAAGAGCCACCGCGTTTGCAACCGGTCCGAGAGGATTGTGCGGCGCAACTCCCATCTGATAGGTTTCCGCCATTGCTGCGATCTTTTTTGCCTCGAAGAGTCCGCCGCAATGACAAAGGTCAGGTTGGATAATGTGGCAGGCCCGTTGTTCGAAAAGAGGCCGGAATTGATGTCTGCCAACCAGGCGCTCACCGGTGGCAATTGGAACGGTCACCTTTTCCCGAACTTCTCGCAGCGCTTCTGTAGTTTCGGGTGGCACCGGTTCCTCGCAGAAGTAAGGCCGAAAATCGCTCACCGCGTTGATGTATTCGATCGCCATGGCCGGATAAGTCCGCCCGTGAAAATCGATCATGATATCGATTCCATCGCCGACGGCTCCACGCAGTTTTTCCATCAGCCGCGCGAATTGTTTCACCTTTCCGATCCCTTCGAGCGGCTCGGAGTAAGGCACGAACACAACCTTCACCGCCGTGTACCCGCCGTGGATGACTTTCAACGCAAGCTCGATCAGAGGCTCCACTTCAAAGGTCTCGTAGACCGATTTCATATTGCCACCGCCGAGATGCGTGTACATGCGCACCCGGTCGCGAACCCTGCCGCCAAGCAACTCGTAGACCGGCACGCTCAGAATTTTTCCTTTAATGTCCCAAAGCGCCTGTTCGATCGCTGAGATCGCGCTCATGCCGATGACCCCGAGCCGCCAAAACGATTGTCGATACAGCTTTTGGAAGATGTGCTCGATGCGGCGAGGATCTTCGCCAACGACTACAGGCGCAAAGTCTTCAATCGCGCCGACGACCGATCGAGTTTTCCACTCTAGCGACCCCTCACCCCAGCCGAACAGGCCGGGCTGATCTGTTTCGACTTTACAAAATACCCAGTTCCGCATTTCAGCGTTCACGACGATGGTCTTAAGCCCCGTGATTTTCATATCGCTTATTGAAGGCCGAGGTGGCCGGCCATCGCATAGGCCAGTTCGAGATGGACCGGTTCGGGCCACGCGCCCAGACGCGGACCGAGCTTCAGACAGGCTTCTCGCAAATCAGTCGGACCTGCGGCTTGCAGCAACAACTCGGCTCGCTCAACGAATCCACGAGTTTCATCGCAGAACTCCGCGATCCCTCGGTCCTTCTTAATCGGCCAATGACAACTGACATAATAATCGAGATTCAGGTGCTCAATGAATTGACAGGTCTGCAGATAGGACGCCGGGTAGAGATAGGTTGGGCAGAGCGCAGGCTTGCCTGTAACATCCAGATAAACACTCCCTTGAATGGCATCACCGCCGAACAACACGCGATTCCGGGTGTCTAGAATCCCGAGGTGACCTTTGCTATGACCCGGCAGATGAAGTACCTCGACCTCCCAATCGGCACTCAATCGGATCCGCTCTCCGCCGCGGAGGGTCAGGTCGACCGGTTGAGCCTCGCCAAGGTCACGCCGAATGTTTTTTGCTTGCTCGTCCGGGTAGAAGATACCGTACCGCCGATAGGCGTCGTACCGATGCCGGAATAGTTCCGCCGGGTCGTCAATCATCTGTCGATCCGCATCGCCGCAACAGAGCAAAGCTTTCGGAGCCCAGCGTTTAATACCGGCGTTACCGCCGACATGATCCGAGTCGGGATGAGTGCTAATCACGTAGCGGAGATCCGGCGGCTCGATGCCCAGTTCGGCGAATCCGGGCAGGATCAAGTTATCAACGTGTTCTGCGCACCCTGTATCCAAAAGAAGAACCCCCGCTTTTCCGCGCAAAACCGGAAGATAGATCGGGCGGACGCCGACCTGTCCTTCCAAAAGGAAAACGTCGTCAAATAATTCTCTCATAATCTGTCAGGCGGTGGGTTGTTGGCCTTGAACGGCATAGCCGCCGTCGCAGCGGATGTCGGTCGCCGTGATATTTGCCGCTTCATCGCTCGCCAGGAAGACGAACACTGCAGCGACTTCCTCGATCGACGCGACTTTGCCCCTTGGGTGCATACGGTCGAATGCCAATCTGGCCTTTTCGATATCCGAAGCATATTCCAGCAGGAATCGGTGGAGCATCGGTGAATCGACGGTGCCTGGGGAGACGGTATTAACGCGGATGTTGTCTTTCGCGAGTTCAATCGCCTGCCCGCGCGCTAATGCAATGAGGGCGCCTTTGGTGGCTCCGTAAACGGTGATGCCCGCGTGCCCGTTGTGACCGGTGACACTCGCCATGTGCACAATCGTGCCGCCTCCGGCCTTGCGCATGGAGGGAATAACAAAGCGAGAGAAAAGGATAGGCGCTCGCAAGTTAACCTGCAGAACCAGGTCAATCGTATCCGGCTCGATCGAGTCTGCAGGCGCAACCGGCATGACGGCGGCATTGTTAACCAGGCAATCGATCCGATCGAAACGGTTCTTAACTTCTGATACGAACGCCTCGATTTCCACGACGTTCCTGACATCAACCCGCTCCGCGATGACCTCCGCGCCGGTCTGGCGTACAATCGCCGCCGTGTCCAGAACCGCTGCATTGTTTAAATCGCACAGTGCAAGCTTCGCTCCTTCGTTGGCGAACGCCAAAGCGATCCCGCGGCCGATGCCGTCGGCCGCACCGGTGACGATCGCAACCTTGTCTTTAAGTCTGGTCATAGTAGAAGCGTAAATCGCAACACGATCATATCGTGAAGTTATGGCAGCTTGCGACCGTATCGCCCGATCGTATCGATGAGCACTGCCAGCAGAAGCGTTGCGCCAATCACGAAAGTGTTCCAGTAGACGTCCACCCCGAGAATTGTCAGGGCGCCAACCAAAATTCCCATTAAAAGCGACCCCAGAAACGATCCCAGAATTGTGCCTTCGCCTCCTTTCAGGCTGGCGCCTCCGATAATCACGGCCGAAATCACTTTAAGCTCCAGGCCCGTTCCGGCTGTAACGGAAGCAGCGCCGAGTCTTGCCGTCATTATGATCCCGGCTAATGCCGCTAACATACCTGTGAGCGAATAGTTGAAGATCTTAAGCCGATCGATTCTGATTCCTGACAGCATCGCCGCTCGTTCGTTGCCGCCTAGATAGTAGTTCTGCCGGAAGAACCGGGCTTTCCTGAGAAGAATGTCGCCTAACAGTACCATGCACAACGCTATCCAGATCGGGTTTTGAACTCCATGGACGTTGCCCTGGCCGATCACCCGGAACGATTCCGGAAGTCCGGAAATATTCCGGCCGCGCGTGATCACCAGCAACATTCCGCGGACCATGCTCATCATCGCCAGCGTCGTTACAAACGGATTGATGCCAATTTTGGCGATGATGAAACCGTTGCAAAACCCAATCGCTGTTCCGGCGGCCAGGCCGGCAAGCAATGCTATCCACGGTGTCAATCCCGATGACATCGTCATCGCAGTCACCGCTCCCGCAAACGCGAAAGTGGATCCGACGGACAGATCGAACCCACCGCCGACGAGCAATATCGTCATACCGATGGCCACGATGCATTCGACCGACACCTGCAGCAGCAGGGCGGACCAGTTGCCGAACGTCATGAAGATCGGCGTCGTGATCCACATCACGGCGCAGCCGGAAACGACGATGGCCAGGATCATGAATTCTCTGAAGCTGGTCAAGCGTCTCAAGTGGGCCAGCACCGATTGAGGAGGTCGTTGCCTCTGCAAACTCCGGGCCCCTTTCGGTTCAATTTCCGTTTTCATGACTCCAGACCAGAAAGCCTTTGTGCTCCCTCCGACAGACCGGTAGCCGCCAGGATCAACTTTTCCTCACTCGCCTCTTCCCGGCTGAATTCGGCTACGAATCGTTCGTTACGCATAACGATGATGCGGTCGCTCATCCCC
>CAZMNG010000419.1:0-4719 GCA_964567505.1 uncultured Chthoniobacterales bacterium | reverse complement strand
GTAAGTGCCGGAACCTCGAACCTCGAACCTCGAACCTCGAACTTCGAACCTCGAACCCGGAACCTAAAACCTAGCCCCTGCAACTCCCCGCGTCGCAGGCTCAGGTCGGACTTGGATTCCTCATTGGCTCCCAGATTCTGAACCCGCCGCGAAACGCGGCTGCGTTGTGGCCAGCCCTGCAACCCGGCGGCAGTTCCTTCAGCTTTTTAACATTGCCGCCGCCCAGGACAACGTCATCCGGCTCAAGCGCGGCAATTAAACGGCTTACGATGTCCGTGACATAAGTTTGCCATTTCTTTTTGCCATACTTCTCCAGGCCCCGCAGGCCAACGTAGTCCTCGAACGTCCGTTTCTTATATGGAAGATGAGCGAGTTCCATCGGTTGCAGCGCTCCTTCGACGACGAGCGCCGATCCGAGTCCGGTTCCAAGGCCCAGAAACAACAGTCTGCCGCCTTCATAACTCCCGAGGGCTTGCATTGCGGCGTCGTTGATCACTTTGACAGGTCGCTTAAACCCGCCTTCGAAGTCGAACCCAATCCAACCGATACCGAGATTATGCGGCTCAGCCTGGATCCGTCCTTTGTTAACGGGTCCAGGATAGCCGATTGAGATCACTTCGTAGGGCCAGTCGGCCGCCAGCTGTTGCACACCAGTGACCATCCGCTCCGGAGTGAGCGTAGGACCGGACGAAAATTTACGGGGTTCCTCCTGGCCGGTCGCGAGAATTTTAACGTTCGTTCCGCCAACGTCGACAACCAATACGTTCATATCACCGTTTCTTGCGACGCAACCCGTCAAAATAGACGATAACGATAATCAGGACACCAGTGATGATTCGCTGCCAGAACGCATTTAAGTTCAGGAGGTTGGCGCCGTTGTTAATCGTCGTCAGGATGAAGGAGCCGAGCAGCGGCCCGTGCACCGAGCCGACGGCGCCGAATAGGCTTGTCCCGCCAATCACCGAGGAGGCTATGGCCTGCAATTCCCAACCTTCGGCCTGGGTCGCATTGCCGATGCCGATGCGTGCGGCGAGCAGGATCCCGACGAAGGCGGCACACAACGACGAGAGCGTATAGGCCACGTAGAGCATCCCGATCGTGTTGACGCCGGAAAGCCGGGCGGCCTCCGGATTGGAACCGATAGCGAACAGGTAGCGACCGAATCGGGTTTGATGCAGAAACACATAGCCGGGAACCGCAACCACAATCACCATCCAGAAAAGATTCGGCACCCCGATAAAGTCGCCGCGCGAGAAGCCGGTGAAATCATCGTTGGTAATGGAGATGGTGGCACCATTGGTGATGAGGAGGCCAACGCCGCGCAGCGCCGTCAGCGTTGCCAGGGTCATGATGAAAGGCGGCAAACCGAGCTTGCTTATTCCGAAAGCGTGGAAGACGCCAATGGCGAGGCCGACGAGCAGCGTGATGATGATCGAAAGCCAAATCGGGAATCCATTTGTCAGCAACAACGAAATGATCACGCTCGTGAAACCAACGACGGCTCCGACCGACAGGTCGATGCCTGCGGTTATGACGACGAAGGTCTCGCCTAATGCGAGGATTGCAATCATGGCGCCTTGCCGCAGCAAGTTGGTGATGTTGTTGTATGTCCAGAAGCTGGTCGTGCTGAAGGAGAGCACCACCCACATAAGCGCAAGGAGGGCTAACAGAGTCAGGCTCAGCAGCGTGCCGATGCGCGCCCTTCTTTTTGTCGCGGCTAGCTGTACCGCCTCTGAAACTTCAATCTTGCCTTCAACGCTCATCTTGCCTCTCTTCGCAACGCTCGTTCTTTTTTGTTATCGCCAGGCGTCAGACACCAAGCGCTTCTGTCAAAATGGTCTCGTGTAACGCTTTCTCGCTGGTAACGGAGCTGTCATGGCTAGCAACCAGCCGCCCCCGTCGAAAAATGTGCAGCGTGTCGGCGAGATCGTAGACCTCCGGCAGATAGGAGGAGATCAGGATAATGCCAGCCCCGCCCTTCAGCAGTCTGGCGAAGAGCTTGTAGATCTCGACCTTGGTGCCGACGTCGACACCGACCGTTGGTTCGTCAAATATAAAAAGCCGGGCGCCATGGTTCAGCCATTTTCCAACGACGACCTTCTGTTGGTTTCCGCCAGACAGACTTGATGCGGGCGCATCGCGAGAGGCTGTTTTGATCTGCACATCGTGGATTTGCCGGTCAGCGGCAGTGGCCTCGGCAAAGGGGTTAATGACGATCCCTTTCGTCAGGCGCTCGTAAATTGGGAGGTTGAGGTTGAATCCGACACCGAGATTCAAGCAAAGTCCTTGATCGCGTCGGCTTTCGGGGACAAGCGCGATGCCTGTTCCAATGGCATCCTTCTCCTTGCGGATTTCGATCGGGTGGCCGTCCCAGAAAATCTGTCCGCCACTCTTGGGAAATCGGCCGAACACGCTCTGCACAAACTCGCTGCGCCCGGCGCCAATCAAGCCATAGAGGCCGATAACCTCCCCCGTCCGAACCCGGATCGAAATGTCCTCGAAACCCCTGCCGCTGAGTTTTTCTGTGCGAAAGATCTCGACGCCGAAGGGGATTGTCTCCTTGTAATGGATCTGTTCGAGCGATCGAGCGATCATACCGGTGATGAGCTTCTCCTCATTCGTCTCGGCGACGCGCTGGGTCGATACCAGCTGGCCATCGCGAAGGATCGAGACGCGGTCCGCTAGCTGAAACACTTCTTCCAACCGATGCGAAATATAGACGATGGTTACGCCCCGCGCCTTAAGACGACGGATCAGCGCAAAGAGCTGCGCTGTCTCCTGACGGGTTAGATAGGCTGTCGGTTCATCGAAGATTAGGAAGCGGGTGCCGCGCGTCGTGGCGCGCGCTGTCGCGACTAATTGCTGCTGGCCGATGGTTAGGCTGGAAAGAACCGCCCCAGCCGCTATTTTGAAGCCGATTTCGTCGAGGATTTTCTGGCCTTGTCGCACCATTTCCCCATGCTGCAGCAGCCCGAGGCGCACTTTTTCGTCGCCCAGAAAGAGATTGGCAGCAACGGTAAGATGCGGGCACAGCACGACTTCCTGATGCACTGCGTTGATGCCGTAGCCGATCGCCTCATGCGGGGTGGCGAGAGCCACCGGTTGCCCTTCCCAATATACTTCGCCGGCCGAGCGAACATACACGCCGGTCAGGAGCTTGATCAGCGTCGATTTACCGGCGCCGTTCTCACCGACAATCGCATGGATTTCGCCCGCCTCAAAAATGAGATCGACGGCTTTGAGCGCATGGGTGGCGCCAAAGCGCTTGTCGAGCCCTTTGAGGACAAGAAGAGGCGCGGCGCCGTCAGCCGCGCCAGATTGATTGCTGCTACCGTCCTGCTGTGGCTGGTCCATGACGGCTTGCCGGTCGAAGGGGTGTGACGCGTGTCTGCAGGCGCCGGATTTACTTTACCTTCGGGTTCAAGAGCTCCTGCGAACGCGCGCTATCCATGTTCTCCTTGGTGATGACATTCACCCCTGTGTCCACAGTGGCAGGGACCTTCTCGCCCTTGGATGCTGCCAGCGCCGTTTTTACGCCTTCGTACCCCATTCGGTACGGGTCCTGAACAATCAGCGCCGCGATATTGCCGTCCTTTAACAACTTGACGAGCTTGTCGTCTGAATCGAAGCCGATGAGTTTAATTGTGTCTGCGACCTTGTTTTCGGCGATCGCCTGGCCTGCGCCCTGGGCCATGATCAGATTCGAAGCAAACACACCGCGCAGATTAGGGTTCGCGGTGATCAGATCGGTCATGATATTCAATGCGGTTGTCGCCATACCGTCGGCAACCTTGTCGGCAACGAGTTTTAACCCCGGATACTTGGCCGCGAGTACCTCCTTGAAGCCTTTCGCGCGCTGGTCCAGAGAACCGACGCCGGGGATCGAGGTAATCAGCGCAACGTCGCCCTCGGGTTTGCCATATTTCGCTGTGATTGCCGCGGCAAGAGCGTCGGCAGCCGCGCGGCCACCCTGCACGTTATCGGTCTGCAGAAAGGAGGTGAAGGCCTTCGAGTCCGCTGCAGAGTCAATCCCGATAATGATGGTCTTTTTTGCGGCCTCGTCGATCGGCTTGCCGAGAGCCTGATACTGCGTCGGCGATATGACGATGGCAGCCGGTTTTTCCGAGACTGCGTTCTCGAGGATCGAGATCTGGCCATTGATATCAGATTCGGACTGGGCGCCTAGCTCCGGCACATTGACGTCGAGGTCTTTGCCTGCTTTGCGCGCGCCTGCGAGCACGATCTGCCAGTAGAAAGAGGTGGTATCCTTAACGATTACCGGGATGGAGGGTTTCTGATCAGCGGCCATCACTGGCGCTGCGACCCAGCCTGCTGCCATAGCAGCCCAAAGCACGCCGATGAATATGCGCCGAGTAGGAAACGAAGTAAGTGGGAGTTTCATGGGTAAATTTCGTCTTATTAGCAGGCCGCCAAAGGGGGAATCTTCCGAGAAGGGCGCGGCTAGTTCCGTTCCGGGGGTTTGCTCAGTCAAACAGACTACCTCAGTCCGTAATGAATTCCGTTGCCGCTTGCAAGGCCTTTTTTCGGCAGTGGCAGTTAGCAGTTGCCGATGCAGAAAAGAGTGGGGGCTTTTGGCGACCGTTCACGGTTCACCGTTCGCCGTTCGGGGGGCGCAGGCTTGATGATCGAGACGAGTATGCGCTCGATCACGATCTGCGAACCTCACAGTCTGCACAATAATGGAAGGGGTCACTCTCA
>CAZMNG010000418.1:0-4721 GCA_964567505.1 uncultured Chthoniobacterales bacterium | reverse complement strand
CGCCCTGGTTTGTCAGGCTCTCGGCGGGGAGGAGGTCCGCAGGAAAATCGGCGTGAATAGCACCGGGTTGCCTTTCGACTCGGTAATGGCCATCGAACTAAACACGGATCGGACGATGAACCCGATGGTGAACGCCGGCGCGATCGCGACGTCCAGTCTGGCGCCGGGTGCGACTGCCGAAGCCAAGTGGCAATTCATCCAGGACGGATTGTCCCGCTTCTCGGGCCGCAAGCTAACATTCAATGCCGATGTGTACGAGTCGGAATCGGCAACCAACCAGCGCAATCAGGGTGTTGCCAGGCTCCTGGAAAGCTACGGTCGCATCTACTGCGACCCCCTCGAGGCAACCGAGGTTTATACAAAACAATGTTCCCTGAACGTGACCGTTAAGGATCTGGCGATGATGGGCGCCACTTTGGCAGACGGTGGGGTAAACCCGATCACTAAAGAGCGCGTTATCGACGCTGACTGCTGCAAGCGTGTGCTGGCGGTGCTCGCCACCGCGGGGCTATACGAGCAATCCGGCGACTGGCTTTACGAGACCGGGCTTCCGGGAAAGAGCGGGGTCAGCGGCGGGATCGTCACCGTCTCGCCGGGAAAGGGCGGAATGGGTACATTCGCGCCGCTCCTCGATAGCGCCGGGAACAGTATTAAGGGCCAGCTGGTCACCAAGTTCCTATCCGTGCGACTAGGACTAAACCTGTTCGCTTCGAAACCTGCGGAAAGCTCCAAGTAAAAGCGCTTGCGCGAGGCCGATCATGGGACGGTCTGCGCAGCGGAGAGACCAAGCATTAACTGCGAAAAACCGTGAAAAAGTAAGCTGATGCCAAAAAAGAATCCCAGAATCCAAGCCGAACCCAAGGGCCAGTGGGCGTAGACCATCAGGCCGAGCACCAGTGTGGCGATTCCACTGATGAGCGTAAAAATCCATCCTTTGTGCTCTCGAATCTTGAACGCGCCGAAGACGCAAAATACGCCTTCGACCATCAAATATACGGCGAAAACGAGCGTGATGAGATTCAACCCGGAGCGGACACAGGAGAGCAAAGCCAGTCCGGCGCCGATGCGAACCAATGCAAAAATTGCATTGAGCCCGCGTGGAACGACGTCTTTGCCGAAAACCGCGAGAAATAGGGAGATCGCGCCGCTTGCCAAGGCAAATGCGCCGAGAAGCCGAACAATTAGGAAAGAGAATAGGAGCGGGGAACTCAGAGCCAGAAGCCCAACAAAGAGAGAGAGGATGGCGCCGGTGATCAGCCAGCCCCGGCTTTTGCTGTTCATATTTGAACTTCTCTAAACGACTTACCACCGCTAAACAAGCGTAATTCTCGCTGTCCATCGATAATATTTTTACGATTAAATAAATTGCTTTGATGTGTATACCCCAGTTGTATCAACCCGCGTCCGAATACCGTGGGGCGCATATTTACGAGCAGATTATTCCCCGCAATATTCCTGGCCGGGTGTGCCTGAAAGCCGCTGTTCTTCTCCGCGCGCTCGCGGTCCTACTCAACTACGAACGAGTAGTCGCTAAACCGATTGGCCAACCGGCCGCGCAAACCATCCGAATGACCGTCAGACTCGTCTGGTGAGCGCCGGACGCACGCACCTCATAGGTCACACGCAACGCTGCACACTTTTCACATCCCACGACGCGATAATCCACCCGCTGCTGAGACTCATGCAGAGAATTGTCGGTTGCCCCTGCGTGCGCTTCAGGGATTTGAACCGAAAAAGCAAACCTGTTTATTATATACTTAATCTCTTGCCACTAGTATCGATTTATGAAACAAATTCAGCGTAGATCTGAGCTTAAAAAAAGATCAACCATAAATTCGCTTTTTTCCTTCTTCCCAAAAGCGATCGTAGGAGTACTGAGATGGAACGACGTTCGTTTTTAAAAGGTGCGGCGGCGTTAGGATTGGCTGCCGGAACATCAACCGCGAGCGCCGTAGCGACCGTGCGGCAAACAGCTACTGGTGGCGCCTCTCTGCAAGACAAGATTACCGAGGCAGTGGCACGTTTTCGCGAGACAATTCCCCCCAATTTTGACTCCACCTATGTTGAGAATGCTGTTGTTCCTTTCTTTCTGACCAGCTTCTACGAAGGTGAGAAGCCGCTTTTACCAATGATTGATCTTAACCTCAGTAAGGAAAACGCGCTTCCGTACGATCTTTGGGGTTTGCTCTACGAGGACTGGAAACCGACTCCGGAGGACGGCGTCACAGTCTTTCTGCAGGGACTGGAGAAGCGTGGTGACAATAACTTGCGCAAACGAATCTACTTTTCGGCGGTCACACCAGATCTGTACCGTCCGATGTATGGCGACAAGGTTGTTGGTTTCTTCGACCAGCTCATGGCCGCGGAATTTGCTGATAAACCGTTCATGCGTCACTACCTCGACTATTATTTCGATCTCTATTGGGATCTGCATCTTGGGGTAAAGGGTGACGCTGTTCCAAACCCGGTACGGCAAATAGGAGAAGCGTTTAACACCGTTCTAGCCTATCGCGACCCCCTGCAACCCATCGTCTATGAGAACTATATGACGGTGCGCAATCAACGCGACTTCCTCAAGCAGTGGATCGATGAACGTGTTGAGGACATTGCTGCCGGAAGCATCGCTAACCCTGAAAAGACCATGGTATGGTACTGGCTGAAAAATGCCGGGAACGGTGAGCATTTCGGCAAAAAAGATATCGTATTCGAGTGTTTCCACAATTTTGTAGCGTTCAGTCAGTGGGGTAATACTATCTTCGGTATAATGTCGCGCCTGAGTGAAAACGGTGGAGATACAGAAGTTCGAGCTGCATTCCGCAAAACGATGACCGGTGATTACGATAACGGTGAACCGTATACTCCACTGGAACTGTATGTGATGGAACTATTCCGGACTATCTCGCCCAACGGCGGTAGCATTTCGGCTATCCAGGATGCCCGGACATCGGCCTACGGTGAATCACCTCACAAACGCTTTGGCCTATCGGTTGAGCGGAATAGCTATATCAGCACGCCGCACACCAGCACCAGTTTCAGCCCAATACATTGGAAGAATCCAGACCAATTCGATTCTGAGCGCTATCGCAGTGTCCCGACCAGTGCCGAGATCGACGAGGAGAAATGTAAACAGATAGGCCTTGCCCGTTGCCCATTCGACATCACCGATTTTGAAGTCAAAGACGGCCGAAAGGTCGGGGTAACCAATAGCGGTTTCGGCACGGTGTTCGGCGTGGTGGACGGTAAGCCGAAGCCGGTCTGCGACTATGCCGGCTTTGCGCCGTTTGGTTTCAGCTACCGCCGCTGTCCCGGTGAGCAGTTGACGATCCAGGTATTCGAGGATTTCCTTCGTAAAGTCTGGCGTGACAAGATTGGTTTCCGCAAACTTGACTTGACCAACCCAGGAAGAGTCCCGATCGGACCGAACGCGGTGATCGATGATAATTTCGGCTTCAGCAAACCGTCATGAATGCAGAGAACTATTCCAGACGCCGATTCGTGCGGCATGGCATAACCTTGGCCGGGGTCACTTTCGCCTGGAGCGCATTCCGATCTCAGAGCCTGGCCGGTCAGGCAGAAACCGGGCAACCGGCGAGCCCGGACGAAGCGCTGGCTGAATTGTTAGCCGGGAACAAGCGTTACGAAACGGGGCTGAACACTCACCATGACTTCGGGCCGGAACGCGCCGCACTCGCGCAAAGCCAGCGTCCGTTCGCGATTATTTTAGGGTGCGCCGATTCGCGTGTTGCGCCCGAGTTGGCGTTCGACCAGTCACGCGGCCGATTGTTCGTGGTCCGTCTGGCGGGCAACTTTGTCGACGACAACGGACTCGCCAGCATCGAATTCGGGGCGAGCGTGCTGGGCGCCTTGTTGATCATGGTGTTAGGCCACAATGAGTGCGGAGCGATAAAAGCTGCAGCCGACGTCGTCACAAATAACGCGCAGCTTCCGGGACACCTGCCACAGCTCATCGCGCACCTCAAAGCCCCTGTTGAGAAGGCTCGTGGGCAGACCGGTTCGCTCGTCGAAAATGCGATCCGCCAGAATGTTCTCCTTAACGTTGAAACTTTACGCACCTCCGAACCCGTCCTTGCCGATCTGGTCAAACAAAATCGTCTGCGCGTTGTTGGTGGTGTATACGATCTGGCGACCGGCCGAGTGGAAGTTCTGAGCTAGCGTAACGCGAAGAGCCCAGGCTTTGCTTGATCCGCCCGCCCAGACCTGCAACAGCCCGCAACCTCTCGTTACTCTCTCAGCCCGTTTGATCGCCTTGCGAGATAAGAGAGAGGAGATGGATCAAGCATATATTTGGGCTGATCTTTCACTTGATTCCGTTGTGGTATGAACGTCGGACCACGCACGACCTAGGCTTGGGAATGTCGAATATTCGCGTTCAAACTTTGACGCGAGATATCGTGACTTTTGGGAATTAATCTGCATGATTTCTTGGTCGGTATTTTTGCGCAGTTCAATCCGCGGCTTATGGAAAAGGGCAGAACCCAAGCGAGATACACCTCGGCGGGAAAGAAGACTTCATGAATGCCAGAAATTGCTCGCGAAGGGCATTCGGTCGCACCGTGCCGATCGCTCTATCCATCATGGTGCTCGCTGCCGGTTGCTCACCGAAGGCTCCGACTCCGACCGAAGTCGTTCGCCCGGTCAAAACGATGGTCGTGTCGGCCGGAGCGGAATCCAGTGTGCGCTCATTTCCTGGGAGGGTTGAA
>CAZMNG010000417.1:0-4723 GCA_964567505.1 uncultured Chthoniobacterales bacterium | reverse complement strand
TGTCCACCAGATTACCGTACCGCGGGCCATCACGCAATTGGAGGAAAGCGTCCCGGTCTGGGGCTCTATCGTATTTCCGCCAATTCAGGGACGTATCGAAAGGTTCACGAAGCTATTGCCCCGCGAATACCCGCATGTAACAAGGGATTTTGGTCGAGATGCATCCAGCGCTCGGGAATACCCAGAAAACGCGAGAGCGATTCTAAGGTTTCAGCGAACATAACGAAAACAAAAAAAGTATGTAGACTTGCAGCAGTTTTGCTTCCACTGCCTTCCAGTGTTTTCTACCCGACTGGCAGTTTTCCTAGGGAACACCATGGAAAATAGCGGAAAATAGAACCCTCAAACGGGGTTCAAGTCCCCCCCGAGCAGAAAAGGCCACATAAAGGCCACGCGCTCAAGTACTTGCTACGAGCCTCGCAGCCTTGCCTGTACATAATCTCTCTTAGCAGGCAGACGTACTCTCCAAGAACGACTTATGCCGCGTCTTGTCCAACGAAAGATCGAGCACGACCATCATGTCTGCCGCGCTTAGTAGTGTCCTGTCCCGGGGACAGGACACTAGAACCGATTTGCAAAAAAATTACCGTGCGGACACATGTTTTCGCCTTGATGCCTCAAAGTTCCACCGCGGAATTTTAAATTCCCACTGGACCATTCCAATCGCGCCGCAGGCATCTGCTGGCGACCAGAAAACCGGCGAGAGCGGCTCTCAGAGCCGATCTTCGAGCCGAAAGCGTTGCCGTAAACGGTTTCCCAAACGAGATATTTAATCAGAAAGACGACCGAACGCATGGAACCGTATAACATCCAACGCACTCGGGCTGCAGGTCCGACTAAAACAATCTTTTCATACCCGAACCTCGGCATTCGATGCATTGAGCGATCGGAAAGCCACCAGGCTGCCGGCGTCGAACCACCGATGCTTGGAGTGTACCGGGCGATGGTGACGGAAGCCGCACAGGGCTTCTCGGTTCTGGCAGGACCGAAACCGCCCGCCGGTGTCGCGGCGACGGTCATGCCTCTGGGCTCGCCGATTGAAATCCGCACTCATCGGACTGGGGCAACTCCTGAACTCCTGAACATGACCAATCCGACGACCACATTCTCTTTAGGCCCTGTGGAGGAACGTGCGTTTCAGGATCTTCTTGAAAATCATCTCCCACTGGTTCGATCGATCGTCGAACGGATGAAGCGTAAACTGCCGAGCAACGTTGAAACGGAGGATTTCTACAGCATCGGAGTCACTGGCCTGGTCGCCGCCGCTCGGAATTATCGTCCCTCGGACACGCGCACTTTTGCCGCCTATGCCGCCATTAGAATCAGCGGAGCGATCCTGGACGAGCTTCGCAGGACAGACTGGATGACCCGCGCCAGCCGATCGAAAGCCAGGCGTCTCAGTTCAGCCATCTCCAAGTTGGAGCAAGAACAAGGTGGGAGCATCAGCCAGGACTCTCTATGCGCCGAAATGCAAATGACTGAAGACGAATTAGCCGATCTCATGGAAGAAGTCCGACCGGTGACGTTCGTCTCCATGGACGGCAATCCTGAACAGTCTGAGCTCAAGGACCAATCGATGCACGAGACCATACCGGATGATTCCTGCACCCTGGCTCCGGACTTTTTGGATCGCAAAGAAGTTCTCTTGCTGCTGACCCAACGCATGGCAGAACTTCCGGAAACGCCAAAGAAGGTGTTGGTCATGTACTATCACGAGAACATGCGGCTCTCCGAAATTGCGGCCTGCTTCAAATTAAGCGAGTCCCGGATCTGCCAAATCCACAGGCAAACGATAAGCTTGCTCCGAAACTACCTCGACAGGCACTTGGCCTGAACCACTGCTCATGCAGACATTTTTGAGGGGTGATCTCTACTTCCTTGGAGCAGACCACTGGGTTGACGGGTTCCGGCCCTTACCTCCATCCGAGCATTTCCCGGTGGGTTGCCGCCTCCTCCTAAATCCTTTAAGCTTGGCGCCCCTGCTGTTCCGGAGCCGGAATGGTTGGGATCGACAGACAATTGTTCCGGCAAGCCGGGTGCTGTAGACGGACGAGAGTCCCATCACTGGCATTAAGGAAATCGACGATTCGGGAAAGGCGGTCGGCACTTTTGCGACCCGAGACGGTCATAATATTAGATATATTAAATATGGCGTTCTGACCGTTTCGCGTTCTATACATCTTTGTGATCATCGAGCACGCCTCACGCCGTCTTCTCCATTGGAATGTGACGTCGAATCCGACGGCAGCTTGGACGTTGCAGCAGTTGCGCGAGGCGATCGCCTCTGACCATCCTTATCGGTTCCTCGTTCATGACCGCGACAGTATCTTTACTCAGGCGCTCGGTGCGTCGATCGCCAAGCTGCGGCTCCGAGTGCTGACAACACCTCACCGGAGCCCGAAAGCAAATTCGCTTTGTGAGCGACTGATTGGCTCCCTACGGCGCGAGTGTCTTGACTGGGCGATCCCGCTGAGTGAAGGCCATTTGCGAAGCCTGTTGAAGATGTGGAGCACCTATTACAACCGAGGACGGCCCCATATGGCATTAGGGCCAGGCGTACCCGATCCGCCAAGAGGTGTGCCGGCGCCGCTGCGGCCTCATCGGCATCCCCTGAGCGCGAGCCGAGCGCTCGTGGCCAAGCCTGTATTGAACGGCCTGCACCATGACTATCGGCTTGCGCCGTGTTCAGCTTGAATTTTACTCGCTTTCCACAACGCGAGTGGTCAATCATTCCCGTTTATTGCGGACCAGACCGTTTATGTTGGACTTGAACCTGAACTGGAGGATCCGGCATCGTGTGGAGGTAGCGGCGGGTTTGCCTTGGATCAGAGTCCTTAACTGCGACTGTTGCTTGGAATAATATCAGGATGATGAGGCAGGCGATCGAGGACGGCGGTAGCTGCAGCAAATTGTCTACTATTTGTGAAGTAATCGTGAAGCGGATTTTTACCGGCTCGGTCGGCTTGGCCTGGCCTGAATGACGGCGTATTCTGGAGCCGATGAGGTTCAAGATGCTTAGGTTCGAGGATACGAACATCATCGATCTTCACTATGGCTGCCCACATCATCAGGTTTAAAGATCCTTTTCGAGCTACGACGGAATTCCGCTTTCAAGAACTCGAGTCCTTCATCCAAATCACGCAACGAGCCTGCGAGGAAGTTGCTCGACGGGAGAAGGAAATCCTAGAAGAGACCATTTCCGCGATCCTAAAAGAGAGCGCATTGGAAAATGTAACTGGTACCGCAGCCTTTCAGATGAATTCTGTCGCGGAGTATGTCCACACTCATCATGATGCGATACCCCGATACTTGAGCTACGCCTTTGTAATACAGGTTTACAATCTCTTCGAAGAGCTGGCTAAAGATCTGCACGCGGAGTTAAAGAGACGGGAAAGCATTCCTGGCCCCACTGAGCTAGAATCAAATGATTTCCTGAGACGTTTAAAAGCATTCGCCGATAAAGCTGGGATCACTTTCGATAGATGGTCTGCTCTGTATGACTTTAAGGATGTAAAGAACAATATAGCCCATAGTGGTGGCCTTCTTAGAGGTGACAAAAAAGAGAACGACCTGAGACGGATCGTGAACGCCAACAACTCGACACTCAGTATTTACAAAGACAAAATCCAGGTCGCCCCGCAATATGCGGTCGAAAATTTGAATCTGGCGAAGCAATTCTTCTCAGAAGCGCTAAGGCAGAAAAAGTTTGAGGATGGTTATTGGTGGTCAATACCTACGAGAACTTCGTTCGGCCTCTCGGTCAGCGGACACAAAGCAACAATAGACGTCTTCGGCACAAACATGGTTGAATCCGCGCCTCTGCCGGGAGCAACGAACGTGGACGATCTTGAATATGACGAGGATGACGAGAATCTCGGCAGCGCCACGCCGCCGAGTTCTGGCCCGCCATGATGCCCGAATCCTCGATTTGCTAAGCAAGTGGCCATTTTAACCCCGGGAAAAGGCTCCTCTCCTCTATCCTGGATTCCACTCTCGGGCGTAAATGTGATGCTCATGGGACTGGGCTTGAAGGGCGGTGACTTATGTGGCAGCACCAACGCGGCGTCTACAAAAGCCGCGGCACCCGAATTAAGCCCCGATCCCGAAGTTGCGATAAACCAAAAAAAAGAGCAATGATATGCAACACCCAGCCAGGAGTGAACCTCGCAGGCCTTTGAGGGAGTTGGTATCAATCGCGGTAATGAGCGCGCGCGCCTCCTCGCGGTCGAGCACCGGCGTCTTGCCTTTCTTTGCGAGTATTTCGGGCCGCGCACCGGGTGGGCCGGGTTCGCGTCAAGCACATGACCGACCACAAGCCAGTCTAAGAGCATCCGCAACGCCGCCAGATGTTGTTTCACAGAGGGCTTGGAAAGCTCCTCCCCTTCCGGTTCGGGCAGCCCAAGCATTTCGACATAGGCGGCGACGTGCAGCGGCTTCACATACGCGAGTTCGGGCAATCCCCTGCCCTCGCGCCAGTCCGAAAACTGGCAGGCGGCCTTGTAGTATGCCCGCCGCAGGATATCTTTTCCGTCGGCTTTGACCAGCGCAAGCTTGTGCTCGCAAAACCGCTCAAAAAAAGCCTCGGCCTTCGGGCAGGCAAAAACAAAGAAAGATTAAAACGCGTACAAACAATGTACGTAGACTGACTACAGTTGACTACAATTTTCAAAAAAACTATCAACTGCTTACAAAACCCCGTAAAGAAATGCGCACCGCACCACAC
>CAZMNG010000416.1:0-4730 GCA_964567505.1 uncultured Chthoniobacterales bacterium | reverse complement strand
CTCCATTCGGCATCGGTGAGATCACTGTCGTACGATCGGCGGCATTCCATCTCGACAGCGTAACGGGAAAAAGCGCGCGCGCGCGCACCTTTTCGAACGCGCTCTAAGCCCCTTTCATGACGCAACAGATCAAGCAACCTCGATCAATTTTGGAAACTCAGGGCAAAGCTCTGAGCTCTGACGAATGTCCGGTGGTGTTCGAAAATGGAACCGAATGTTTCCGTCCGCTTCGCAAATCCATACTTCAGATGCCCCTGCTTCGAAATACAAAGCGATTTTCTCCTGGATCTCTTGCGAGGTGTTAGAGGGCGAGAGAACTTCAACGCAGATTTCCGGAGCTCGCGTAAGACATATCAAGGAACGCACCTCCTGCCGACGTTCTGGCACCACCCACGCTACGTCGGGGGCTTTTACGCCGTCAGAGGTGGAAACCGGGCAATTGGTGATCGTGCGCCCTTCGGGCAACAAGGTCTTCAGCCGGAAAACTATTTCGCTCTCCCGGTCGCCGTGGCCCGGTGCTGGTGGTGGGCTCATGAGAATATGGCCGTGGCGGTCGGTCTCGATCCGGTGCGGCAAACGGGCCAGCTCGGGATCGGCGAGCACTTCAGCCCAGCGCTTGAGGTTGAACGCGGTCTGCTCGGCGGAACCCTTTAGCTCGATGGTCAAGGACATCTCCCGCTGATCTTAGGGCAGATCGAGGCCTGGGGCAACCCTTGAGCTTTGGAAGGAGCGCATTGCATTGTAGGAGAGCGCCAAAAAATCGGGGGTCAAGCCGCCTTGCGCTCTGGCTCCTGCGTTTGTGGTTGCGACCTGAATTTTGGATGCCAACGGCGGAATAGGTCGTCCAGATCCTCGTTGAGGACGAACTGTTACTCTGGTTTGAAAAGCGAGGTGCCCGGGCTGGTTCCGGGCTGCCCGAAGTAGCGCAGCGCCTTGATCCCCGGCATGAAAAAGTAGGCGCCGCCGCGCACCTCGATGAACTGAGGCATTCCCGAAACCCGGCGCCGTAACCCGCCGCTATTCTGCATCGTGAAGTCACTGGTGACAGGGCAGCCGGGGAGTGCGACACGGTTGCCGAGCAGCGGATCGCTCTCACCCGTCAACCCGGAAAACTTGGTGCTGTTTAACCACGCGTTTTGCAGAAATTCGAATTGGCGGCAGATGTTCGCGTTCAGACAAATGAAGTGCAGTCCGCACTCCGGGTTCAAGTTGCCGGCCGGCGCGGGCGCAAGGGCCTGCTCTGGCGTTAACTGGGTTCCGTATTCACGTCCGCGTCGCACGATGCGATGAAAGCGAACGGAGGAGGTCAGGTCATCGCGGAAACCGTCGGGGCCGAAACCCAGCATTGTGATCAGCTTGGTCAGTACATCGTCCGGCCGATTAGGAAAGTCGGTATTGCGTGGATTTGCGCGGCGCACGTGGGCGCCAAACGGACAGCGGCTGCCGGCCGGGTCTCGATCGAATGTGAACCGGTTCTGCTCCTTTTGGCCCGGCGTCGTGTGGACACCGGGAATCGGTTGTTCCTGAATCGGCTCAAGCGGATCGCCTGCTCTCGTCCGGCCGACCATCGCCGAGGCTAAGTTTTCGGCCTGTGCAGTGTCGCCACCAGATTGCTCAAGGGCGAACTGCCAAAACATGCGCACGTCTTGTTGCAATTGGCGCAAAACCAGATAAGTCCCGTTGCGGCCAAGGTCTTTTTTTCCCGGCGCGTCCTCCGCGGCCGGCAAACTCGCGCTGGCGGGAGTGTCGTCGAGCAATGGCCGATTTGTATATTTGCCGTATTCGTTACGATACCCCAGCAGAATCTCGCCCAGAGCAACGATGTTAGTGTAGTCAAGTTGAGTGCACGGAAAGGTGCGCTCCTGGTTCCAATCTATCTCCGGCTGACTGATACCGTCCGTGAAGCCGAATGCTTCCACCACGCCAAAATCGCTTGTTTCAAGACTTACCAACGTATCGAACGCGTCATTCCAAGAGGGGCCCTTCGAAGTTTGGACGAAGGCATCGTATGGCTCAGGCTCGCCAAAAAACATCACCACGAGATGCGGTACACGCGCCGGGCCACCCCAACTCCAATGTTCGGGCGCGTTGGCGTCTATATCTCCCAATTGCCGCGAACGACTCTCTTCCGCAATGCCGCCTCGAAACTCGTGTGAGAATTCCGCGATCACCGACGCTGCTACACCCAGGGCTTCAAGACCGGGCGCAGTCAATGCTACCTGCAGGGCGATATTCGGTACCGGGTTAACTTTCGCCGCAGTGGTGACAGGAGCGGAGTGCAACCAAGCCCGGGCCATGGCCGCATCCTTCACCCGCAACAGCGCATACGAGGCTTTGGTCATTTTTTTGTAGCCAAAGCGCACCAAACCTTGAACATCGGTGTAATCGAATTCGCTCATAGTAACGCCACCCATTCGATCGCTTCTCGATTGTTTAGGGACGAGGTTTCCAGTCCTTTGCGGATGCGCTCATTCCTTTCCAGATCGACCGCGGTCAGCCCAGGATAGGCATTGTACCAGACCTGAGTCGGTAATGTGTGGCGCCGATGATATTCCACGTACTTCGGCTCGTCTTGGCATCCGTCCAGGACAAGCCAATTGGTTGTCGGGAAGCCGATTGCACCGCCGAAAGCAGCGTTAATTCCAAAGCCCGTTTTGTTAATAAAATCGTCCCTATAGGTCTCAACGCTCCCGTCGTAGTTGCTGCAAAAGATCATTCGCTTTGTGCCGTCGAGAAAAACCCAACGCGCGAAATGGATGGTGCGAATGCGCCCCAACCGCCCGGGGCGAACGATGTGCCGCGCCGCGTAATCGACTGTGCTTAACACGCCAATGACCGTTAATAAGCGCAACAGTCCTGGTTTCAGGCTGCCCATGACGCTAAATTGATTTGTGACGTAGTGATCTTCCCCGCGCGAGAGTTCCTCGGTGTATGCCTGGTCGACCGTCGGACATACTTCAGGATCGGTTTTCTCCAGCATGCGCAAGCGGATGATATAGAACGGCGCGACCACGATCAGCAGAGGGGATAGGATCAGAAGCAGCAACGGTATTCCCAGGAGGTGCAGCAGATTCCTGATCCACCATCCGGGCGGAGTGGGGCTTTCGTCCGATAGCCTCAGGCGTCCGGAAGTCTTTTCCTCGTTGATGAGCTGCGCCAACTTCGCATGAATCCGCCGCGGAGACATGTCCCGGAGCGAAGAGTCCTTGTTGAGATAACTCTCGAGTGCTTCTTTTAGCGCTGCTTCTTCGCGGATGCGGCGGACTGTCCGTCCGGGCCAGTTCACATAGTTCGCAATCGAAGATTTGCGGTGTTCTTTCATCCAATTCAGGAGGTCCGTGTCAGCTCCAAATTTTTCGCAGCACGAAAAGAGCTTGCGCAAACCATTCGCCGCGACCTTCACCAAATCTTCCAGGAAGCTATTTTCGTCGCCGTCCATATCCCCCAGGAACGCCAGGTAAAGCGGATAGGGCTTGGGCTTTAAACCGTAGACGCGCACGTCTGCGGTCGTTTTGTCATCGAGGATGAGCAGGCGGGCATAATGCAGGTTCTCGAGCTTCGCAAACGGGATCACCGCGTTGTTCGTATTCACGCGGCCTGGTCCTTCGTTCATGGACGCGAGCAGCCCCCGTAATTCTTCCTCACGCGACCGGAGGATGGGTGCCAGCACCATGAAGCTTGATTGCGGAGTCATGGCTTTCTTTGAGCTATTCGAACACCTCGTCTCCCGTCGGCTCGTAGTGCGGGATCGCGTTCATCGAATGCCGCAGTCCGGAAAGAACGAGATACATCCGGCGTCGGGCACGGCTTTGATTGCCCAGAGGACGGTGCTCGGCGATCGTGTGCCACGGATTGTACGAGAGCCGTTTCTCGAAAGCCATCTGGGCTGGAGAATCGAATTTCTGTTTCGGGAGACGTAGGGTTGCCACCGGGACCCGAGGCGACAGGTTCTCCGGCCAGAGCACCGCATTGTTCTCGATCGGCATAAGATGGGGATCGGTCTGCAATTGCATACGAATGTCAAACTCGACATCCCGCTGCGCCAAGGAAGCCACCATCGCGCGTCGCAGATAATCATCCGGCGGGCGGAAAGGCAGCCGCGGAATTGGTGTCCGTTTCTTTGTTTTTGGCCAGACCGAATATTGCATCGCCCGGCCTTCTCCCAGGAGGTAGGGAACGCAACTGAAATAGGGCGCTTCAAACGGACTGCTCTGAGTCTTTATCCAGAGCGACTGCATGATGAGGTCGAGGACGTGCGAACGCTTAAAATTCAGGAAATAGAATATCTGTGCGTTCTGAACACTTTCTTTTTGCAACTGGGCGTTCGCCTTCGTATCCGGTGTCACGAAGGTCGGCGTGGAAACACCGAACATATCGAGGGTGAATTTCTCCTCCTCTATCAGCTTCGGCCCGGGAACACCCATAAGCTTAATGCTGATGCTCATAAAACCCACATCGTCGATGTCCGGTGTGATATAGGGACCTGGACCGGAGAAGCGCACCCATGCGGGAAATGTCTGGCCCTTCGCATAGATGCCGTGCCGGAACTCCGGTGGCAGGTTGTCGTGTACAATGTACTCGCCCCGCACGATCCCGTGCGTTTTGGTGTTCCCACCTCGCTCAAAGCCGCCAGGTTTCCACAGCTCTCTCATCTGCTTCTCAAAACTTGAGATGATGGAGTCAAGAAACTCTTCCTCACCAGGAAACAGCTTTTCCTCAGCAATCTTCAG
>CAZMNG010000415.1:0-4732 GCA_964567505.1 uncultured Chthoniobacterales bacterium | reverse complement strand
AGCCGGCGGATTTCAGACCGACCACCACGAGGATAATCATCGACATCCCCGCCCCTGCTGCGCCCGCAAAAATATAAACACCCCACATTGTCGAAGCCCATCGATAATCCGGTGAAGAGAACCAATCAAAGGCGATAAACGTCGTGCAGATAGCGAACATGAGGATCCCCGGAAAGGAAAAACCCCGCATCTGGATCGACCATTTCGGATCGCCGTCGCTATCCTGACGGATCGATGTGCGCCGAAAGTAAAGCGCCGCGAAACTGAAGAACGCAAAGTAGAGGATCGCCCGTACCCAAAAAAACGGGAAAACCAGCGCCCCCAAGTGTATTTCAAAGTAGGAAAGCTTGTCTCTCAAGTGCGGATCGAGCACCGGGCTCTCTTTGGCGGTAATCCAGTCCCAAATATCCCGGCGGACCAAAAAGAGAGGGATGAAAAACAGGATCATCCACGGCACAAGGCTCGCCAGATTCTCCATCTGGCGCCGAACGACAACGCCCCACCCTGAATCCGTGGCGTGATGAACAATAATCCAGAAAAAGCTGCCGATCAGAATCGTGAAGAAATAGAGGAACGCAAAAAGATAAGAAAACGCGAATTGCTTCCGCAGAACACTGCCAGCCGGCGCAACGAAACCGACAATGAGCGTGATCAGCAAGCAGGAGATCCCGACCCCGAAGAGTGCGAGTATTATCCTGTTCACGTTTCGGCTCTCAAAAACCTCGGGTCTTGGAACGGTTAAATGATCTTGGCTCATCGCTCCTATCGCATTTATTTCGTTTCGGTTTGCGCCGCGGTGTCAGGAGCCGAAGGTTGAGGGCCACCCTCCGGCTTGCCTTCGTTCTCAAGTGCCGCTCTTTGATTTTCAGGAACATCTTCGATCCGCGCATTTTCGCTCTTCTGGAGTGCTCGAATGTACGCAATGATCGCCCAGCGATCTTTCACGGTCACTTTGTCGCCGTATGCCATCATCGTATTGTAACCGTGCGTAATTGTATTGAAGATCTGGCCATCGGCCATCGTGAGATACTTTTCCTGATGGTAGTTGGCGATTCCGAGGAGCCCATACTTCGACGTGACCCCATTCCCCTGGCCGGTCGCTCCGTGACAAACCGCACAATCGATCGTGAACACTTTCTGGCCGCGCTTGATCAATTCCGCACTCACCGGAAGCGGTAATCCGGTCCCCCAACGGTCACCCATTTTACCGGTGTTGAGATAATCGGTTCCGGCTGAAAAATCACCCAGCGGGGAATCGATATCGTCCGTCGGCGATCCTGCATTCTGCATCGGGTGTCCCGGGATATCGTATCCCATCGGGATCGTTCCATCGACCGGTGGACGACTGGCCCGTCCGTCAGCAAAAAAATCGCTCGGTTTTTGAAACTTCACCTTATCCTGGCGCTTCATATCCCCAAAGAACTCGATTGCGGGCACGTCCCGATGTTGCCCTTGAAAACCGAGCAACGCGATCGTGATGATCGTCACCAGGATAGACGCGATGAGAAAATGCTTAATCATTGGCGTAGATCAGAGAGACATCTTTGCCGCCGATTCCCTCGAGAAACTCACGTGTCTCAACTTCTGAGAACTTCGGATCCGTCGATTCGATCACGAGAAAAAACGCATCATTTGTTACCCGGATGAACGGCGCGTAGTCGAACAGCGGATGATTGAGCCGCGGCAGCCGATTTAAAACGAAAACGCCGAAAAACGCAGTGAACGCCGAGAACAGGACCGTCAGCTCGAACATCATCGGGAAAAACGCCGGGACCGTAAAGAAGTCCACCGGTTTCCCGTGGACGATGAGCGGGAAAAGATACGAAGAAGGAATGAACTCGACCAGGGCCGCCGTCAGAAATCCGAGCGCCCCACCACAAAAGATGATGTAGCCGAGAGGCGATTTGTTAAGGCCCATCGCTTTGTTCATCCCGTGAATCGGGAACGGCGAATGGACATCCCAGAATTTGTATCCGGCGTCCCGAACTTTTTCTGCGGCCTGATACAGAGCTGCGACACTGGGGAATTCGGCAATCACTGCAAACGGCGACTTCGTGAGGGCGGCACTCATGCGTGAACCTCCTTAACGGTCTCTTTGCCACCCGGTGCAGGCGGGTGATAATGCGGGTCGGCTTCCGGCAGCACGCTCTTCACCTCAGACATGGCAACCATCGGAAGGAACCGGACGAACAGGAGGAAAAGAGTCAGAAAAATTCCGAGCGTACCGGCAAACGTAAACACGTCGACCCAGGTCGGGTAGTACATGCGCCATGCAGACGGCAGAAAATCCCGATGCAGCGAGATGACGAATATTACGAATCGTTCAAACCACATCCCGGCGTTGGCACACATCGAAACAAAAAATACCGTTGCCCAGTTCCTCCGGAACGCCCTGACCCACATGAGTTGCGGCATCACGACGTTGCACGTAAACATCGTCCACGACGCCCACCAATAGGCCCCGAAGTAGCGATTCAAGAATGCAAACCGCTCGAACGGATTGGCGCCATAAAAAGCCACAAAATACTCCATGCAATAGGCGTAGCCGACGATTAAACTCGTCAGCAGCAGCAATTTGCACATGACATCGATATGGTCCCACGTGAAGATGTCGTGGAGCTTGAAGAGCGATCGCGCAGGCAGCATCAAAGTCAGCACCATGGCAAACCCGCCGAAGATAGCGCCCGCGACGAAATAGGGAGGAAAGATCGTTGTATGCCATCCCGGCAGCACCGACGTCGCGAAGTCAAATGACACGGTTGAATGCACCGACAACACGAGCGGCGTTGAAATACCAGCGAGCACCAGGTACGCCATCTCGTAGTGACGCCACTGGCGGTTTCCGCCACGCCATCCAAACGAGAGTATCCAGTAAACCGCCCGCGATACCTTCCCTTTCGCACGGTCACGCATCGTTGCCAGGTCTGGGACGAGACCAAGATACCAGAACAAAACTGACACTGTGAAATAGGTGGAGACCGCAAATACGTCCCACATCAATGGACTGCGGAAATTGGGCCAGATCCAGTTCGGATTCGGGACCGGAGCGAGGAACCAGGCCATCCAGATTCGGCCGACGTGAATGCCGGGGAAGATTGCCGCGCAGATAACGGCGAACAGCGTCATCGCTTCCGATGCCCGGTTGATCGATGTGCGCCATTTCTGGCGGCACAGATGTAAAATCGCGGAGATCAGTGTTCCCGCGTGGCCGATACCGATCCAGAACACGAAATTGGTGATATCCCATGCCCAACCGACCGGAATATTGTTTCCCCAGACGCCGACCCCGGTGAATAGGAGGTAGAGAATGCAGAAGGTTCCAAAGGCTGCGACGCAAGCCGTGATCGCAGTCGTGATCCACCACCAGAGCGGCGCTTTGTTTTCGACAATCCCGGCAATCCGGTCCGAAAGCCACGACATCGAGTGGTTGTTCCAGACTAGCGGGTGTCTCGGCATCCGCTCCACAAACTCAGTCGTCGATGCGTCGGTCTCGGCCATTACGCGTTACCTCCGGCCGCTTGGGTTTCGGCATGCGGCAGCCCGTGTCGTTGGTCACCATTCTCGTCGACATTAATTTTGCCCACTCTGGCAGCACCGGGCATCTTCGGGTTCGGATTCCGGATCCGGGCGAGGTACGCAGTCCGAGTCTGCAGATTGAGGTACTCGAGCAAATGATAATTCTGCGGCAACTGGTTCAACCTGGAAACCCGGCTCTGCGGGTCTTTGATGTCTCCGAACACGATCGCCTCGGCAGGACAGGCTTGTTGGCAGGCTGACTGCACGGAGTCAGTCGGGAGTGTCAAGTCCCCTGTCACGCCGGCTTTAACCCGCTGCGCAATTTTTGCGGTCTCAATCCTCTGGACGCAATAAGTGCACTTTTCCATTACACCACGGCTTCGGACCGTGACGTTCGGGTTCTTCTGCAGCTTCGAGATCTCGGCCATTCCCCACGGAGCCAATGGTCCAAGGTAGAGCTCCGATTTGCCGAATGCAGGCAGGCCGGTGTCAATTTTATCCAGTGGGCGATCGTTGTAGTTGAAGAAGTTGAACCGCCGCACTTTGAACGGGCAGTTATTGGAGCAATAACGCGTACCAATGCAACGGTTGTACACCATCAGATTCAACCCTTCCTCGCTGTGAACCGTCGCGTTTACTGGACAGACTGTCTCGCACGGCGCGTTCTCGCAGTGTTGGCACATCATCGGTTCCATCACCATTTCCGGGTCATCCTCGAGATGCGGATTGTTTTTGTCTCCGTCCGCACTCGCGAAATACCGGTCAATGCGGAGCCACTGCATCTCGCGACTGTTGTGCACCTGCTCCTTGCCGACCACCGGGCTGTTGTTCTCCGACTGGCAGGCGATCACGCAGGCGCTGCAACCGGTGCAAGTATTCAGATCAACCGACATCGCCCATTGGTTTGGCGCATTCAGCGGCGGATGACTGTAAAGCGATATGTTCGGCGGAATATCTGCATCGATCCAAACAGTCTTCGCAAAGGCAGGATTCTTTTTGAAGTCATCGACTGTGCCTTCCCGCACAAGGCCGCGACCTTCCATGCTGTAATGGTTCTGTGTCTGGGCAAGCTGATGCCCGTTTTTCTGCAGCAGCTTAACAGTCGCCCGTGTGGCATAATAAAGAGAGGTCGTCGACCGCAGTTGGTAAGCGTTCACCCCGACTCCCAGACCAACTTTGCCCACCGCCCACCTTCCGTACCCCAGCGGAAGCGTCA
>CAZMNG010000414.1:0-4748 GCA_964567505.1 uncultured Chthoniobacterales bacterium | reverse complement strand
CGATCAAAGCATCGCAAAGAGAGTGAATCTCCGCATCGATGTCGGCGGGATCGGAGACCGTCCGGCCAACTTCCTCGCGTAATACCTGCGTATACTGCTTCCGCAACCGATGGATGAGTGTCTTCACAGCGGGAACCCCGATGCTCATCCTTTTTGCGACCTCGTTGTAAGAGGCCACGCCGGTTTCGTCTCCCAGTCGGACGAACGCCTGCAGTTCATCAAAAACCGCTCCTTTACCTTGGGCGATGTATTGCTCGCGCAACTTCACCAGCACGTGATGCAGCAATGTCATTGCCCAACGGGCCTCGTATATTTTTTCCGCCGTGAGAAAATCAGCCGGCTCCAATCCATACCGGGTCTCCCCTTCCTCCCAATTTAAAGAGATAAACTGGTTCTTCCCCCCTCGCTTCAGGCTTCGGGCCCGCTGCAACTCATTGGCTAGATAATTCTGAAACGAGGCTAGCAGAAAAGACCGGAATTTTCCTTTCGACCGGTCTACGCGACTTAACCCCCGATGCTCCAGCAGATACATGAAAAATCCTTGCGTCAGGTCCTGGGCATCATGGGGAGAATGTCCCCGGCGACGTGCAAAAGCATAAAGGGGATACCAATAGAGCCGGCAAAGCTCCGCCAACGCGGCTTTGCCTCCTTCCACCTGGCTCTGGGCGGAGGTGAGTACAAGCGTCCACCGCGTCGTATGAAATTGGCTTCCCCCCACGCCAGAAGAATCGAAATCCTGCGCCATTGTCTGCTCGTCCGCAGAGGAGAGTATCTAATCATTGACGCGTTCGAAACAGAAATCGGTCGTTCGGGTCAATTCAAAGTTTCGTGGTTCGATACCCTCATCGTCACCAGGATTTTCATCGACCCTCGAAGCCGTCATCGCCGCGAACCGTTGGTCCTGCTCTTACTCCCTGTTCGAGCGTATTTGCCTTAGGGTCGTGTCTGCGTATTCGGTCTGGCGGCCGCCGGACCGAATACGCAGACACGACCCTGCCCCTTTTGGCGCAATTGATTGTAACTATTTGCAAGCGACGCGATTTCCACTTTTCACGGAAACTCTGAAACTCGGTCACCCCATTTCGTTTGTACGGCGTAACAGGCAATCTGCTCCGCTCATTCACATGAAAACTATTTCTCTACTCTTACGCATCGCCGGCTCGCTTCTGAAGCGCGGCTTCTGCGAGAATGGAAAATTCCGCTCGAATCCGAGCCCCAGCCTCGCAAACGACTCCTACCGGTTAACATCATCGCGCACGACCTTCTCCGTCCGTTCACCGGCAGATCAGCTCCAGGTCGTCACTCTTACGTTAAACGAGTTCCAGTCACCGGAACCAGGTGCCATCGATCGATAAAAACGACTTGTCTCGCATCTCACTCGGGCACACCTATGAAAGCGAATAAACGATTGCGGCAATTCCTGACTTCCGCGAGTCTCGTTACCCAGGCATTAGGGTTCTCACTGATGGGGTCTTTCATCGCTTTGAAAGGCGCCCCGGATATCGGGTCCAGAATCGGCGGGATCCTCGCGATTTTTACCGGCACGTTATACTTTACGGCCACACTAGCGTATTGGAAACATTGCCTGCATCATTCACGAACCCAATTCCAAGTTAAAACGGCCGACTGCGTGTTAAGCAAACCCTTTCCACTTTACGTCAATGGCAATTTTTGATATTTAGCGATTCGTAGCATTGGCAGGGATCGGAGTCCCCCATCGGAGACCCACTATGTCTCACCATGCACTTACGAGGGAAAAAAGGCCGATTATCGCCATTTGCCTGAGCCTTTCCCTGCTTATCCTGCAGCCCTTTCACGCAAGTGCGCAATCGAAAGGCACGATATCAGAAAACCCTGAGAATCCGTTGGGTCTGCCGACGGCCCCGATTTCTTCTGGCAGTAAGCCGGCTCCCAATCCGGTAAGCGAGTCCGTGACGAATCCAAACGCTTCCCCGGCAGCGACCGCTCAACCAGGGGTGACGCCAGCACCAACACCGGCGCCGAGCCCGGCCCTGATATCTCCGCCCGAAATACCGGTATGGACTTTCCTCCTTTCGGAATCGTATCAATTTTTGAACGACAGGAGCAGGATTGGCGGTTTGTCCTTAAACAGCGACTCTACTTTAACTGACCTGCTGGCCGTTTTGAACCGGTGGCCGTGGACCTGGCTGGGTGTCGCGTACATGTACTCCTACCTGAGCGGCTCATCGCCTGGCGGCACGAATCAGACCGGAAATCAGAACGTGGGTGTTTTGAGTCTTCTACAGCCGTATTACCCTTTTGGAGAAAAAAAGCCTGCCCCTTTCACCACCGACAGCGTGAATCATCAGTTCGGAATCATCCTTTCTGGTGCCTACGCAAACTCCTTGACTTCGACGACCATCCCTCAAGCTTCGTCGATTCGCAGCGCTGCACGTACATTTTTCGGATACGCGTTATTGGATTACCAATGCGCCTGGTTCCCAGGCCGAAAATCCTCCGCTCTCTACCCCGGTTGGCTCTTTGAACTCAGTAGTGGAGTTCAGTTTGATGCGATCCGTTTGCGCTCCTCCGATGGTACCTCATCGGTCACCTCGTCAGGTCAGCAGCTCACCTATCGGAATATCGCCTCCGCGACGTATTCATTTTCCAACCGTTTTGGTCTCTTCGCCTCGGCGGAATGGGACGCCCCCCTTCACAGCGACCCGTTGCACGGTTCCCAACCATTCTATGCGAACACAGCAGTTTTTACTGGTGGCATTGTTTATAACATCTACGCCTTCAAGACCCCGGAGCAAACTCCCGGCCGGACCTGGAAGGACAATCTCTCTCAGTGGAGCGCAAGTTTACTCTATTCATATACTGCCTTTGACCCCGTAAGCGAAACCAACCTATTGCAAGTGCAAATTACGTATGCGTTCTGAAAGTTTTCGCGTTCAACCAGCCTCAGCCAAGGCGTCACAAAGCGAGAGAATCTCCGTATCGAAATCGGCAGGATCGAATAGCGTACCGCCAGCTTTCTCACGTAAGACTAGCTTGGCGCGTTGTAGGATTTTTCTGACGAAGTTTTAAGCAATCGAAAAATTGCTTCTGCCGGCTCCTCTTTTCCGGCTTGTAGATTTATCGCTGAAATGTCAGAAATCGACTGCAGCAGTAGTTGACGGTCATTGTGATGGCCGACGAAATACAGGTTCAACGCTGGAATCTCGATGGCAAAGTAAAGATTCATGGGGATACGACCTGACTCTGCACTCTTTGTCACAGCCTGCGTGACTGATTTCCCAAGGTTGGTATCCCCAAGTTCCGTGGCATCCCAGCCTTCTTTTGTCTTCTGGACCACGATCGAGGAAACGACCATTGGCCCTAATTTTACCGGGTAGAGATACTTCTCGGTCGCTTTGAGAAGAGCATTCGGATCAGAGCCTGGCTCGAAACTTCGAATGGCACTCAGCGAAACGAAATAAACAGGAATAGGTGTGCCGAGCTGCGTCTTAGCGAGTTCGGCGACTGATGAAAATCCCATAGTCCGTAAGGACGTTTCGGTAGTCAGGCTTCGCAATGTCCGCAAGCCTTTTGATGCGGCGTCGTCAGCCTCCCTAGGCGGTTCGGGAACGGTCGCTTGCGCCAGGACACGAGTCAGAGTCGCCATTGCAAAGAGTAGCTGAATTGCAATTTTCATATTTAAGCGCTACTGGATATCGTAATAATCATTCCAGTGCGTGTGATAGGGCGCATCGGCGATATCTTTATCATATACCTCGTATTTGATCCACTTTTGGCGTCCTTGATTGATTGGTTCAGGATCGTTAATTAGAAGATGGAGATTGCCGCTTTCGACCGCATATCCCAGAATTACCATCATATGTCCTCGTCCTTCGTCATTGCCTTTTTCGTCACACCAGTGCCAGGAGAATGCCACGGGTTTTCCATTATCGATTTGACTGCGGATTTGAGCAGGACTAAGCGGACGGTTTGAAGTGGTTTTGCAAGTAAAGCCGTATTTGCGAAACCACGGCCAAAAAGGCTGATCGCAACTTCCGGGGGATGAACAGCAGTTTGCGGCGTTGCAAGCATCGCAGGCCTGTTCGCATTGGCTTATCTTCCGTCCGTGATATTTCATGATCATTGCGCCGGATGCGGCGCAACACCAATTCGATTCCTGTTGTCCCTCTAGTTCCACGAGCAACGTGTTCCCAGCGGCGCAGAAACTCGTAGAGAGGAGCCAAGATACAATGGTTATATTGAAGAGTCGAGCCATCGAGCTGACCAAGTGTAAGTTCTCGACGTACAAGCTTGATATCTTACGGCCAGTGTTGCGCATTTGTGATAAGAACGGCGAGCCTTTTAACAGAACCGATAACAGGGAGCAAGATATAATTGTGTTCCTTTTGCGGAGATTCTGAGCGCCCGTTTCTAGTCGCACCTAGTCTCCTGGTGATGATTCTGTAGCAGCGCAGTTGAGCTCGCGACTGCACGGTAACACAAAGCTTGATGGATGATCCCTAACGCTCCGCTAAGCATGGTCGGCCTTCCTACACGGCTTTGTCGCCAAAAAAGAAATCGCTTTGACTTTGATCGAGTAGCCCCTCGCCCATTAAGTCGTCCGGGCCCCAATGCTACGCGGTTCCACCTACGACAACAGCTTTGACTTCCGGGCGCATCTGCGCGAATTAAACCGAGAGTTATTATTTGACCGAGTCATGCTAACCAACGTGACGCCTGTTGACGGAAGGCAAAGAGACTATCCTTCGGAAGCGGCATCCGGTTGA
>CAZMNG010000413.1:0-4748 GCA_964567505.1 uncultured Chthoniobacterales bacterium | reverse complement strand
TTCAGCCGCCGATCGGTGCCAATCCTTTGCGATCTTTGCGGCCTTCTGTGCGGATCCTTTCCGTGGTTTCGCGGGGTCGGGCGACGATCGTAACGGAAGAAATCATTCACAGAAGGTCACGAAGATCGCGAAGACGGGATCCCGAAAAACCGGACTTCCATTCGTTGGGTAATTTGCGGCCTTCTGTGAACTGTCTTGACCGCGATTCCCAGTCACGCTCTGCCATACGCCCACACGCCGGCACGTTTCTCCCCTGCCGGTCTCATACCGGTGTGTGGCGAAGTCGACTTCTGCATTCTTCCTTTTGCCTTCTGACTTTCCTGACTGCGCCCTGCCGCCGGCGAACGGTGAACGGCGAACGTCTCATCCCAACGACATTCGAGTTGACCCACCGCTGCGAATGTGCCCAGAATCCGACTCTGTGAGTCGTCAGTTGCGGATCGCGATTGAGAACGGCTAGTATCACGTTGTGAATCGTGTCGAAGAAAGCAAAAAAAGCCGGATAATTGTTGAAAGCCGAGATCTGACCCCATCTCTGCTTTCCGAATGATTTAGCCGCGCAACTGGCGAACCCATCGCGCAGCCGTAAACTCTGCCGTGATTGAGCTTTCAACATACCTGTTCGAGAAACTAAGGGAGGATGGTGAGCTCATCCTTTCCAGGGGGCGAAGAGAGCGTGACGGGTCTCGTCTCCTCGTCGTGGAGCCCGCCTCGGAACATCCATCCGTTCGGAGCCTCGAACAGTTGGAGTGCGAATTCTCGATCCGGGAAGAACTCGATCCTGATTGGGCAGCGCAACCGATTGCCCTCGAGCGTCGCGACGGACGGACTAAGCTATTGCTCGAAGATCCCGGCGGCGAGCCTCTCGACAGGCTCCTCGGTAGACCATTGGAACTGATGGAGTTTTTAACCCTGTCCATTGCCCTTGCAGGCGCTCTCGGCAAGCTCCACGCGGCAGGTCTCATTCACAAGAATATCAAGCCGGCAAACATCCTTGCTGAGGCAGCGACCGGCAAAGTCTGGCTCACGGGATTCGGCATCGCTTCCCGTCTACCGCGCGAGCGGCAGGCTGCGGAACTCCCGGAAGTGATTGCCGGCACCCTGGCGTATATGGCGCCGGAACAAACCGGGCGCATGAATCGGTCAATCGATTCTCGAAGTGATCTGTACTCTCTGGGCGTCACCCTTTACCAGATGCTCACAGGCGTGCTTCCGTTCACTGCGTCCGATCCGATGGAGTGGGTCCACTGCCACATCGCCCGGCAACCGGTCCCGCCCGGCGAGATCGTCAGGAAAGTTCCCGCGCTGCTCTCAGCGATCGTGATGAAACTGCTGGCCAAGACCCCGGAGGAGCGGTACCAGACGGCCGCCGGCGTTGCCGGCGATCTCTCCCGCTGCCTCAGGCAATGGGAGACGCACAGCCACATCGATCTGTTCACCCTCGGCGCTAACGATGCATCGGACCGGCTCCTGATCCCGGAGAAGCTTTACGGCCGGGAGCTCGAGATTGGTGCGCTGCTCGCTTCCTTCGACCGTGTCTTGGTCAAGGGCACACCGGAGCTTGTGCTCGTGTCCGGTTATTCCGGCATCGGAAAGTCCTCGGTGGTGAACGAACTGTACAAGGTGCTCGTCTCGGCGCGTGGCCTTTTCGCCTCCGGCAAGTTCGACCAATACAAGCGGAACATCCCATACGCCACCATCGCCCACGCCTTTCAGAGCCTTGTCCGGCCGCTCCTGGGCCAGAGCGAGGCGGAGCTCGGCCGGTGGCGGCACGCTTTGACCGAGGCGCTGGGCTCGAGCGGTCAGCTCATCGTGAACCTGGTGCCCGAGCTGGAGATCGTGATCGGAAAACAGCCGCCGGTCGCGGACCTGCCGCCGCAGGACGCACAGAACCGCTTCCAGATGGTTTTCCGCCGGTTTCTGGGCATATTCGCGCGGAAAGAGCACCCGCTGGCCCTGTTCCTCGACGATTTGCAATGGCTGGATAGGGCGACGCTCGACCTCCTCGAGCACCTGCTTACGCACTCTGAAGTGCGGCACCTGCTGCTGGTCGGAGCCTACCGGGACAACGAGGTCGGCCCCGCGCACCCACTTCTGCGCACGCTCGAGACGATCCGCAAGGCCGGTGCGAGGGTCCATGAGATCGTGCTGGCGCCACTCGAACCGCACGATGTCGGCCGGTTAGTCGCCGATGCCCTCCGTTGCGAGCCGGTGTGCGCGCGGCCCCTGGCGCAACTCGTGCAGGAGAAGACCGGTGGCAATCCGTTCTTCGCCATCCAGTTTTTGACGGCATTGGCCGAAGAGGGGCTGGTCGCTTTCGACCGGCAAGCAGCGGCTTGGACCTGGGACGTCACGCGCATACAAGCCAAGCGCTACACCGACAACGTTGTCGATCTCATGGCCGGGAAGCTAAACCGCCTCCCGGTCCGCACGCAGGAAGCCTTGCAACAGCTCGCCTCTCTGGGCAACGTCGCCGAGGTCGCCACCGTTAGCCTGGTTCACGGGGAATCAGAGGCTGAGATACACGCAGCACTCTGGGAGGCAGTCCGTGCGGGGCTCGTCTTCCGCGTGGACGACGCCTACACTTTCCTCCACGACCGCGTCCAGGAAGCGGCCTACGCGTTGATCTCCGAGGGAGAACGCGCAGCGGCCCACCTTCGTATTGGCCGAGTGCTTGCGTCACGAACGGCGCCAACCGAGCTCGAGGAGAAGATCTTCGAAATCGTCAACCAGCTCAACCGCGGCGCGGCGCTGATCACATCCCCGCAGGAGCGCGTACGGGTCGCTGAACTTAACCTCGTCGCTGGCAAGCGCGCGAAGACGTCGACGGCCTATGCGTCCGCGCTCGCCTACCTTGTCGCCGGCCGCACGCTGCTCACAGAGGAGAGTTGGGAGCAGCGGTACGAGCTCACGTTCGCGCTCGAGTTCCACCGGTCCGAGTGCGAGTTCTTGACCGGCGATTCGGCAGCGGCGGAAGAGCGGCTACGGATCCTGTCGCGCCGTGCCAGGAACCTTGTCGACAGCGCCGCGGTCACCCGCCTGCAAATAGAACTCTATACCACTTTGGATCAGAGCGCCCGTGCGGTCGAGGTCGGGCTCGATTACCTGCGGCGCGTCGGGGTCGACTGGTCGCCGCACCCGACGAGGGACGAAGTACGCCAGGAATACGAGCAGATTTCGCGACAGCTTCGAGGCCGGCCGATTGAGACGCTGGTCGACTTGCCGGCGATGACAGACCCGACCTGCCGGGCAATTCTCGACGTTCTCACGGTGCTTGAGGAACCCGCTCATTATATCGACGGAAATTTACGCTGTCTCGTCATCGCACGGATGGTGAATTTCAGCCTCGAGCATGGCAATAGTGACGGTTCATGCGTCGCCTACGTCCACCTCGGGTGGCTCGTGGGACCGCGCTTTGGCGATTACCGGGCCGCGTTCCGCTTCGGCAAGCTCGGGCTCGATCTGGTGGAGAAACGCGGGCTGGAGCGTTTCAAAGCGCGCGTCTCCCTCTCCTTCGGTTATTTTGTCATTCCCTGGTCAAGACACCTGCGCTCAGGTGTCGAATTGCTCCGGCGCTCCTTTACCGCCGCGCAGGAAGCCGGCGACTTCAAATATGCGGTCTACTCCTTCGACCGTTTGGTCACGTTTCTGCTCGCCACCGGAGATCCGCTGCCAGAAGTACAGCAGGAAGCTGAGAAAGGACTCGAGTTCGCGCGCGCGGCAAAGTTTGATTACATTGCCGACATCATCGTCGGGCAGCTCAGCCTCATCCGGACTCTTCGGGGTCTGACCCCGAGCTTCGCCTCTTTCAACGATCCGGAGTTCCACGAGGAGCGGTTTGAGCAGCACCTGGAAGCCGATCCGCACCTCGTATTTGCTACTTGTTGGTACTGGATTCGTAAGTTGCAAGGGCGCTTCTTCGCGGGCGCATACTCGGCGGCTCTGGCTGCGGCAGCGAAGGCCATGCCGTTAGTACAGATGCAACCCGGATTTTTTGAATCGGTTGAGTATGTTTTTTATGATGCGCTCACGCGCACGGTACAGTACGACCCTGCATCCTCCGGGGACTGGATCCGGTACCGGGAGGTACTTGACGCCGAACACAAGCAGCTCGGTTTCTGGGCGAAGAATTGCCCGGAGAATTTCGCGAACCGCGCAGCGCTGGTTGGGGCCGAGATCGCACGGATCGAAGGCAGGGAGCTGGACGCCCAACGCCTGTATGAGCAAGCCATCCAGTCGGCGCGCGAAAATGACTTCCCTCAGAACGAGGGCCTTGCAAACGAACTCGCTGCAAAGTTCTACCTAGCCCGCGGCTATGAGACCAGCGCATACGCGTATCTTCGAAACGCCCGCTACTGCTACCTTCGTTGGGGTGCACTTGGCAAGGTGCGGCAACTCGATCAACGGTACCCGCACCTCCGGGAGGAACGAGCCCCTGCATCTTCCACCGCCACGATCGGCACGCCTGCAGAGCAGCTGGACCTGGAGACAGTGATAAAAGCGTCCCATGCGGTCTCAGGCGAGATCGTCCTGGAGAAGTTAATCGAAACTCTCCTAGTGATAGCAGTCGAGCACGCCGGGGCTGAGCGAGGCATTCTGATTCTGCCGCATGGCGAAGAATATTGGATAGCGGCCGAAGCCAGGACCGGCCGGCAAAAGGTTGAGGTCCAACTGAAGCAAGCGTTCGTAACGCCTGCTGCGCTGCCCGAGTCGCTGTTTCGTTACGTAGTCCGAAGTCTGGAGCGCGT
>CAZMNG010000412.1:0-4750 GCA_964567505.1 uncultured Chthoniobacterales bacterium | reverse complement strand
GCGTCACTCCATAGGAATAGAGATCACTGCGGGAGTCGGTGGAACGATTCATCCGTCCAGTCTGCTCGGGCGCCATGTAGGCTAGCGTGCCCGCGATAAACTCGGGAGCGTCGGGGGATTGGCGCTCACGTGGGAGCCGCGATGCGATCCCAAAGCCCATCAGCCAGGCGTTGCCAGTACCGGGATCCACTAGGATATTGGCGGGCTTAACGTCCTTATGGACCAGGCCGCGCCGATGCAAATTCCCGATCGCAGTCGCAAGGCTGATCGCCCGAGGCAAGGAAGACCCTAAGTCTGCGGCCCGACCAAGCAGTTGATCAAGGGGGATGCCGCCAGGATCTTCCAGCACGAGTACGGGACGGTCCCAATGGAACGTAACTTCAATCGGTCGGGCGCTCCACGCCGGCTCAAGGTCCTCTTTGAGAGAATATTCATGCTCCAACCGTTTTAGACTCTTCGACCCGGGTTCCTCCGTAGCCGGCACAAGCACAAGGACCTGAGATATCTCTTCCTCATTCCGGCCCCGATAGAGGATAAACTCGTCATCTTTCCGCAGTGCCTCGAAGACATATCGCGACAGGTCGATCACACGGGGTCTCCAGCTGCGTGAGTTAAATAATTCTTCTCGTGATCAGCCAATAAAAGACCGAGTAGAACTGACTCGCGCAAATTTCTGCTTCGATGTTCTTCTTTCATCCAGGTCGCTTCAGGCCCATCTTCTCTATCCGGGAGATTGGACCTTGGTCCATGAACGCTACGACGTAGGGCCCAACGTCGCCAGCTCTCAGCCGCCTGCCCTTTGGGTGTGCGCCGGCAACATGAACTGGAAGGTCGCCCCAAAATCGGCGTTCGGTGTGGCCCATAGTCGTCCGTAAGCTCCACAATAACGAACCGGGCCATTCCCGGCAACGTTTTGATGGTTTCAACGGTCGGCCGATGAGCGGAAGGCTCAAAGTCGAACCTGATCGGAAGGTAATTTTCCGGTTTGGGAGATCAAGCCCTAGCTAATCGGGAACCGGATAACCTCGATCGGCAGAATGCGTTGGCCTCCACCTTACGAATATTAGGCGATATCCGTTTGGACCAGCGCGAACTAGAAGATGCCTCAAGGACCTATCAGCAGGCAGGCATCCAAACTCCTCGAGTCGGTTGAAAATGCGATCAGCCAGAAGTAGCTCTGCCCTGGAGCCTTGCTTGCCGGAAGTTCTGTTGCAGCCACAACAACAACGCGAGCGTCTGGAATGTCTTTCCAAGACCCATGTCTTCTGCTCAATATTGGCCCCGGCGAAATGAAACCCTCGATTTCCCGCTCTTCTGTGGTTGGCTCTCGTTTCACTCCAGCTCACGGATTAAGCCACTTCTCAAAACGCGCCTCGAGGCGCTTGAGCATCTCTTTTTTAATGTCTTTGATGTCGGTGAATTGGCCCCAGCGAGTGATATCGGAATTTTTACCGGCACCCTCAATTTCCACGATAAATTCTTCCACTAACCCGAGCTGATCCCGGTATTTTTCCCGGAGATGCTGCTTGCAACTGTCCGCCGTTTGCTTCTGCCGGCTCTTGGTTCCTAATCCCATGTTGTGCCCCTAATCGTAACTGGAACGCGTCCAGGAGGCGAATTCAGAGTTGAGGCGACAGGAAAGGGAATTCCTGCAGTTGCTGCTCGGCAACCTCACACGGCGGCACGCTTTGTGAGTGAGGATGGCGCTTAGCACGCCAGAAGCCGAAATGTTCAACCGCCTGCGTGTACAGGTGAATGGTGTGTCGGCTGTACGTCCGCTCGCGCAACCAATCGGCATAGCCGAAGAGAATTGTGCCAAGACCGTTAGCCGCCATCCGACGGCAAACCGATTTTCGGAGGAACAAGGTCGATTCCATAGCGAGTGTCAGAGCCCGGTGCTCTCCACACTTCGCCAGCGTTGACCCTACTGCCGCGCAGTAAAGATGCGAATTTTTTTGGCTTCGATGTGCGCAAACTTTGCCTAATTCCAAGCTGTTCATAACGCCGGCCGATTGCCACCGGACGGATCGCGTTCTCGGCTAGATTATTGGATAGTTCAATTTGGCCGTAATCCAGAAAACGTCGTAGCTGACCCCACCGTCCCAAGGTGTAGTCGCAAGCTTTGCCCAGCGCGCTACGCGGCAACGCCGATGCTCTGGCCGATTCAACTCTCGCCTTGAGAGCTTCAACGATGGGCTCGGCTTTTTGGCGTCGCAGCTCGAGCCGTTCTGCGGCACCCAAGCCGGCAGCCTTGGCCTCGGCCTCCTGCTCAAAGAGCTTGTCGATTTCCGCCGCTATACCAAGAGCTACCAGATCCTTGAAGGGCTTCAGCCTTTAGTGTGGGAATGGTCAAGGTCAGTTCGTCCCCGGAAAGTTTGGAAGGTCGTCTCTGCTTCCGGGCTTGTGAGCGGGGATTATGAACTTATTCAACAGGCAAAACAGCGCTTCGGAGTGCTTGAACCCCGAGCGCGCTGATTAAAAAGAAACCCGTTACCACGTACTGCCAATAAGCGCCGACGCCGAAGAGATTCAATGCATTGTTGATCACGGCGAAAAACAAAGCCCCCGCGAACGACCCGAACAGCGTGCCCTTCCCTCCTGTCAGCCTTGTCCCTCCAATCACCACGACCGCAATCACAGTCAACTCGTAGCCGCCAGCCATGATCGCGTTCGCGGACGAAAGTTCGGCGGTAAGAAACACGCCGGCTAACGCCGTGCAGCCTCCGACAATCGCAAAGGTGATGATGCGGATTGTGTCTACCAGCAGACCGGCAGTCCGACCGGCGATTTCATTACTTCCGATTGCTTGAAGGTAACGTCCAAATAACGTGCGGCTAAGAATGCCCTGACAAAGTAAATAGATCACCACCATGACCATAAACGGTACCGGCAATACCCCGAACAATGTCCACGTGCCGAGAAATTGAAATGCTAGATCCGACGCCGGAACGACCTCGCCGCCGCTCCAAATAAACGCCAACGCCAGATAGATGTTCATCATTCCTAACGTCGCGATAAAAGCGGGGATTCGCAGCTTGGTCACTACAAAGCCGTTGAGTGAACCGAGCACGAGCCCGATTACCAGAGAAGCACATATCGCCAGGCTGATTCCGATCGTGGGTATAAGCTTCGCGAGAACGACGCCGCATAATCCGAGCAAGCCAGCCACGGATAAATCAAAGACACCCGAAACAATCAACAACGTCATCCCGGCAGCGCCAATCCCTGAGAAGGATGCTTGCAGCAAGATGTTCTCCAGGTTTGTAGCTGTTCGGAAATAGGGATTCACCAAGCCGAGCACAATGGCGGCAACAGTCAGCAGCGATTGAATGTAGTACTTTGTGAAAAAATCGAGGACGCTAACGTCGGATAATCGTGGATCTTTACTTCTGATGCCTCTTAAGTCGTTCACGTCCCAGGTCAAGCCTCTCTAAACGCGACTCAGCGTCAACTTTGCGATGATAGTGCGCCGCACTGTGTCGATTGACAGCGCAAAGATCAGCAGCACCCCGACAAAGAGATATTGATAAAACGCAGCTACTTTCAGAATGTTTAGGGCACTCGCAATCGTCGCCAAGAGCAGCGCAGCCAACACGGTCCCGACAAGGTTTCCGTTTCCTCCAGACAAGCTGGTACCACCTAAGACGCTGATGGCGATAGCTTGAAGCTCCAAGCCGGCACCCAATGTTCCATCAACGATCATGAGCTGCGAACTAAGCATCACACCGGAGATTGCAGCCGTAATACCGACGAGTCCGAACACCGAAATCGTGACGCGATCGACGCTAATTCCTGAAGCAATTGCCGCGGCTCGATTTCCTCCAATCGCACAGATATGACGGCCAAAAGGCGTATGATGGAGGATGAGATAGAGTGCCGTAAAGACGACCATCACAATAATGAATGGCACCGGTATTGCGAGGATCTTGCCGTTATTCAGAGTCGCGAAGGCAGGATGATTTGTGATCATCACAGACTGACCCTGCGTCACCAGCAGTGCGAGACCCCTCACTATGCTCATCATGCCAAATGTCACTACGAAAGCCTGTATCTTGAGCTTACTTATAATTACTCCGTTCAACAGCCCTATCAGGAGCCCCGCTAATAACGCACCAAGAATAGCTAGAGGTGCACCCGCGACCGCAATCAAGCTTGCAGCAACGATCGCGGTCAGACCCTGGACAGATCCCACGGAAAGATCGAACCCACCTACCGCAATCGCAAATGTCATCCCCAAGCCGGTCGCCGCCGTGATTGAGGCCATGATGATGGTGTTGGTTACGTTCGTGTAGGTGAAGAATCCCGGAGCGATGATCGATGCCACAACGACGAGCACTACGAGCAAGGCGAAAACTCCGAGGCTGTCAAACACTTGAATAAATTGCGCGACCCCTTCGAGCTTAGACGTCGCTTCCGTAACTGCTTCTTTCTCAAGATCACTCATTCGGATTATTCAATATTCGTGTGCCGATTGCCAAGGCCGTAATATAATCTTCGCTGATTTGCTCCTTCTTTAACAAACCCGCCATGCGCCCAGCGCTCAGAACTATACAACGATCGCTCACGCTGACCAATTCTGGGATATCAGACGAACTAACCATGATCGCGTAGCCGTCACGCGCCAACTTGCGAATAACTGAGTGGATCTCAAGCTTCGTTTTGACATCCACACCTCGAGTGGGCTCGTTCAAGAGAAGAACACGTGACTTACTGAGCAAGGCGCGCCCAATCATCACCCTTTGTTGGTTAC
>CAZMNG010000411.1:0-4751 GCA_964567505.1 uncultured Chthoniobacterales bacterium | reverse complement strand
GAGTCCAGGCCGGATACGCTGTCTAACACAATTTCTTAAATCGAGAATTTCATCCGCCTGCCTTGAAAAAAGCGGGCAAAGTCTCGCTATGACTGCTTCTACCGGATCCCTTAACACCGATTGAAGCTATCGAGATTTATCCGTTTAGCAATGCTGAACAGCGCGAACGCTGTGGGATCTTTGCCGCCTGCGTCTTAGTCGGCGTGCGCAATCCTCCGGACGGATCGGAGCGCAAGGCGCCAAGCCTTCCAGATCGGGCACGCAAAAATCGAGATCTATGACCTATTTCTGCGAAAAATCTCCGCACCAGTCTTCGGCGGACGTCACCGGAAAATGAGATTCAAATTTGAGTTCTGCATCGACATTAAACACGATCGCCTGAGGCGCGTGACGGTGGCATTCTCCTTTCACCGCTCCGATGTCTTTCCAATAGGCACAAGCTGCACAGGATGTCTTCGTGCTTGTCGTATCCATAACCAAAATTTTACCGAGTTCAGGAGATGGAAACAACTAATAACGGTGATCGAGCGCACTTGTTGTTGAATGTCACTCTCACCTCACACCGGCATTTAGCGAGGATTGCGCTTGAGCAGGTGCAAGTGGCAAGACAGATTGCCGGCAAGATTCGTGGTGAGTGCGATGAATCTATCGGTTGATCCGGCGTTTTGTGAACTGCTCACTGGCAGCTATTCGCGGCTTGTCGGCGAGTCCCTAATTCCACCGGAACATGACAATCAGAATGCGGCACGCTGGCTTTATGAAGCAGCGCCGTTTTGCCTGCTGGCGCATAATACTGCCACAGATCCAATCTTTATCTACGCGAACAAGATGGCCCAGGCATGTTTCGAATATTCGTGGGAGGAGTTAACATCGCTGCCGTCCAGTCTCTCTGCCGAAGAGGTGAATCGCGAAGAGCGCCGGCGGCTCCTGGATCTGGTCAAGCGTAACGGGTTCGCAACGGGTTACCGCGGACTCCGAATCGCCAAATCCGGGAGGCGATTCTGGATCGAGGACGTGACCGTCTGGCAACTCGTCGACGCGCAAGGAGTCCTGCGCGGCCAGGCCGCGATTTACCGGCGCTGGCGAGACGCATGATGTGCGAGCGTGTGAACTTGTTCTGGCTTGGCGTCAGGCCGGATGGTGAGCAGCCGAGCATGGAGGGAGTCTCCACGCATTAAGAGGAATCCCGGTCCAAGCCCCTTCGGCGCGCACGTTTCCGCTCATCAAATCCCCGTAGTACTCGGTCCACCCGGAAACTGGAGACTGTACATATCCATGGCGAGCACCGCCGTCGGCGTCACCGTCCGGCATCCGGTACCCCAACTCTCGAAAGTAAGCGCAGACGCCGTGCAACCATTCGTGAAGCCACACTTCACCGGTAATCGGAATTTGCCAGACGGAAGATTCGGCGTTACCCACGACGGCATAAGTCGCGCCGTTCGACCACGGGCTAGCGGCCATTCCTAGACCCCAGCCTGCGCAGGGGACAACCGAGCCATCGAAGAGGTTCCGCTGCGGCCACAAAACAAAAATCGAATCGCTCGATCCGGAGACCCCAATCCTGTCGATTTCCTTGCGGGTATCATCCGGCGAAGGCCAATACAAATGCCCGCCCATGGACGTCAACGAAGTGAGTGCACGTTCGGCTCGACGAACCTGGTATTGGACAGTCGCTCTCCGGGACGTCAGTGATTCGACCAACCCGGGAAATTGCTCGAACGATTTCAATCCGTCGGACAGTTCCGATTCTGTCAGGGAATATGCGAAATGTTGTGGTTTTCCCGCCGGGTCGCATAACCGAACGTCGATCGAGTGATAGATAAGTAGTGCGGCACGCCAAATGGTCACTGGCCGCAATTTAAAATCTTAGCATCCACAATTCCAGCATACTCTCCGCCGGCGGATCTTGAAGACGTTGGAGCTTGCCAGTTCAATCGGACGGGTTAGGTGTAGGCAGCGATTCCTGAAACCATGGCCCAAAAATCAACCAGCGCCGTTCCGGTCGCGGCTCGCGGTGTCACGAAGCGCTTCGGCGATTTCGCGGCGCTGCAAGAGTTAAGCTTGGAAGTTCATTCCGGACAATGCGCGGGACTGTTAGGGCCGAATGGCGCGGGCAAATCAACATTCATCGGCTGCCTTTATGGGGCAGTCGACCGCACGGGGGGCGATCTCCGCGTGTTCGGCCTTGACCCGATCCGGGATGCACGGCGCATCAAAGAACGAATTGGTGTTGTCCCGCAAGAGAACGCACTTGATGAAGAACTGACAGTGTTTGAGAACATGAGCCTCTACGCACGGTTCCAATCGCTGCGGAAGCCGTTCCGGCGCATCGAGGAACTGCTGGAGCACATGTCGCTTGGCCACAAGCGCGATGCGCAGATCAAATCGCTCTCCGGAGGTATGAAGAGGAGACTTACCTTTGTGCGAGCGCTGCTATCTGATCCGGAACTGCTCATTCTGGATGAACCGACGACCGGCCTCGATCCAGCGGTACGCCATCTTCTCTGGGAAAGGGTTCTCTCTTACCGGCAAAGGGGAAAAACGGTTCTCGTGACCACACACTATATGCACGAAGCCGAGCTACTTTGTGACCAGGTCATTATCCTCAACCATGGTGTTGCGGTTGCTACAGGGTCACCGAAGGAACTGATCAGAAAAGAGACGCCGGGGTTTGTCGGCATCTTTGACGCAGAACAGAAACACGCGGTCAAAGCTCATCTGGGCCCCGATTGGCACACATTTATGCAGGCGAGGCAATATTGCGTCCGGGCGCCACAGATTGAAAATCTCATCACTTTGCAAGCTGCGTCCCGGATTACAGCGATTCAGATGCGCCCGGCAAATCTCGAGGACGTTTATCTCAAGCTTACAGGAGAGGAACTGAGTGAAGATGCGTGAACTCCTGATCTCGCTCAGGCTCGCATGGTCGGTCGTTGTCAGAAACTGGGTGGTCTATTGCAAAGACTTTGTGGCAAATATATCGCCGACGCTTGCTGATCCGGCTTTGATGATGACTGCGCTCGGGATGGGTCTTTCACCATACATCAGAAGCATCCACGGCTTGAGCTATGCGCAATACCTTGCACCTGGTATGGCGGCGACCACCGTGCTTTTCACCGCATTCTTCGAATGCAGTTATGGATTTTACGTGCGGATGGCGTTCGAGTCAGTTTTCAAGGCGATGCTGACGACCCCGATCGGCACGAGAGAAGTTGTCTTGGGAGAGTTCATGTGGGTATCGATCAGAGCCGGTCTGATGGCCGGCGGAGTCGGCGTTGTGCTGGTTGCATTGAGATTGTTGCCAAATCCATGGGCGGTTTTTGTTTTCCCATTCATTGGAGCAATTCTCGCCATCCCGTGTGGTGCGATTGGACTGCTCGCGTCGACATACGTTCGTAACATCAACCAATTCCAGACGGTGTATTCCTTTCTGATCGCACCGATGTACTTTATATCCGGCACGTTTTTTCCAATCGGCGACCGTCCCGTGCTTGGAATCCTCGTCCAGGTTTCGCCCTTCTATCACGGCGTAAGCCTATTGCAAATGACGGCGTGGAATCAGTATTCGCCAGTGCGAGTCATTCAGCATCTGGGCGTTATACTCGCCTACACAGTCCTTCTGGGGCTGTGGTCAGTTGCTCGCGTGCGAAAGAAACTCATCAATTGACCGAATTGATTTCCTTCCGGTACTTTTGAATTTCGTCCTTATATTCCTGTTCGCCCTCGTTGTACTCAGCTGTCGATATTTCGTGATTCTGGTACATCCGTTCGAGGCGAGCCCGTTTCCGCTCAGCAACCTCTCGTTTCTTTTCGAGGCTCTTCCGCGCGGCCTTTGCGAGCGCTTTTGCCGAATCGTCCGGTGCCGTGTCCGTCTTCTGTTCATTCTGGCTGACTGCCACGGCCGGGGTCGGGGCAGTCGCCGCCTTCAGCGGAACCTGGGGCCCGGTCACAACCGGCGCGGCGGGCGTTGGCGAACCCGCGTGATTCGGGTCGCTCAACGGCCGCAGAACATCCGTCATTGGAGTAAACGGCGTTGCTGCGACCGGCGGAGGCGCTACGGAGGGGAGCGCAGCCGCTGCCGCGACCGCAACCGGCGTGTGGGAGAAATGTTTGTACGTAAAAAATGACGCCAGACCAATGGCAAACAGCACAGCGATCCCACCGATGGCGATGAGGCCGATCGTCACGAGACTAGGCGAACTCCGGCGTCGTCGAACGGTAGTCGAGACGGTTCTCGGTCGGGTCCTCAGCGGCAAACGATAGTGTTTGTTCATGGAAGGTTTTGGCCTATCCTATACAATATGTTGTGGACTGGAAAGGTATTTTTCACAATATCTAGGGCGAAAATCTGATAACCGCTTTGGTTTGTGAGATTTTGCCACAAGTTTCCAGGGCTTTATCCCCGAAATATCGCGCCCAGACGTCCACCAATTGCCTGAGCGGCAGCGGCGATCGTAAGGCCGAGAAAGAGCATGGCCCAGACGCCCAGAGCAGAAGCGAGATAGCGACCTTCTCCAAGAATATTGGAGAGTTCGTAAGTGGCTTTTGCAATTGGATAATCGACCTGTTTCTGAGCGAGGACGAGTGAGTCGGAGACCTCGAGCATTGCGAAAGCAAACGCCAGGATTGCGCCCGAAAAGAGGTTTGCGGTAATTAACGGAACCGTAATGCGGACCAGCGCGCGGGTTGGAGTTGCGCCAACGCTTTGCGCAGCTTCCTCGAGAGTTTCGCTGGCTTGTTGAAATCCGGCC
>CAZMNG010000410.1:0-4762 GCA_964567505.1 uncultured Chthoniobacterales bacterium | reverse complement strand
CCCTATCCTGCGTTTTGTGTCGGCCCCACTTTGCATCTTTTTCCTCATTTTGCTGTCCGCGCCATTCCTCAGGGCGTTTTGACGTTCCGCAGTCTTGACCGCGCATGAGTCCGACGATCCTCGGCCTTTTCTGTGCGGCTCTCTTTTTGGTCTCGATCCTGTACTCCTGCGTCGGTCAGGCGGGGGCGTCTGGTTACATCGCTGCGATGGCCCTGTTTGGGTTAGCTCCCGGGACTATCAAGCCTACCGCTTTAGTTTTGAATGTCCTCGTCTCGGCTCTCGTCGCGTTCCGCTTTTTCCGCGCAGGCCATTTGGATTGGAGAACGTTTTGGCCGCTCGCAATCGCATCGGTTCCAGCGGCTTTGCTCGGTGGTTATCTCACCCTTCCGCCTTTGTTCTTCAATCGGTTTTTAGGGACGCTCCTGCTACTCGCGGCGCCCCCGCTCTTCTTCCGGAAGGATCTTGCGGAAACAGCGCCGCACCCACCAGGGCCGGTTGCAGCCTCACTGGCCGGCTCGGGCACCGGTCTTGTTTCTGGACTTACAGGAGTAGGTGGCGGCGTCCTCATCACTCCCATCTTGCTTTATTGCCGCTGGGCGACCGGAAAGCGCGCGGCGGCGATTTCCGCCGCCTTCATACTGCTCAATTCCATAGCCGCTCTGGCCGGGCATTTCAGCGCCACGCACAACCTTCCACCAGGGTTGCCCCTGTTCGCTTTGTCCGCGCTTGCTGGTGGTGCCATTGGTTCCCACATGGGCAGTGTTCATCTTTCAAACCTCGCCATCTATCGGATTGTGGGCGCAATCCTGCTGCTCGCAGGGCTGAAGCTTTGTTTTACCTGAAAGGCCTCGAAGGAAATCCGAAGACTTACCCGCCTTCTGGATTATCCAATTCTGGAGTTGAGTAACAACCTGGCTGAGAACGAAATCCGGCCCGTAGCTGGATCTACTTGGGAAGTCAGGAGGCCGGACCCCGCATCGCGGCGATTATCTCAGTGGTGCAGAGTTGCAGGCGACTAGAGATCCCGGTTCGCGGATGTCTGGGCTCAGTCCTACCAGGATTGGTTGACCTGCGGAGTAGAGAAATAGCGAAAATCAGTAGCGGAAAAACTGGCGCGATAGATTCGACCGCAATCGGATGAGTAAGCGCGCCGGGTTCAATGAGTCCCCCGGTTCGGTACGAATAAACCCACATCAGAAGTGCGGACAGCGCGATGAGCGTCCGAGCAGGGTCATCGCAACCGCGAAGACGCAGTCACTTAAGGAGGCAAGACGTTGCAGATCGGCAGACTTGGTCATCCGAGAAACAATGAAAAGAAAAAATCTTTCGGATCTGAAGGATGGTTCAAGTTAATTTCTGCTGAAACGCCTTGGAACCCGTCGTCAACAAGAGATATGTCGGAGGAACTTTTCAGCTACGATCCAGCAACAACTCGAAACAACTTCGACTTCCAGCAGGCGCAGCTTCGGCCGCGCGTACTCTCTTTTTACTGGTCCGCCTTCCATCGCGGCCAGCTTTCCCGTTGCCTAATTCAAGATGGGTTAACCCCGGTAACGGGCGATCTCGTCATTGCGAATCGCCTCTGCACTCCGCAGGCGTTGAGGCCAGAGCGGCGGTTGCGGCCCTCTGGGCGCATTCTTTCTAAAGGATCGGGGTTAAGGATTCATGCGTTCCCGGACCTCATCTTTAAACGCCTCCAGATCCGGACCGCTCACGTCCGAAATGCAGAAATAGTTGAATCCCGAAATATTCCCGGCGCAGTAGTTATAGCCACGCTGGCTCTGGAGATCGATATCGATCTTTTGTTCTCCAGCGGGCCAGACAAAAAGGTTGGTGACATGTTTGCCATGTTCATAAACAATCGCGGCCACTGCCCGGCGATCGAGCATATCGATTCGGCCACCCTTGAGCGCGTAGCCGGCCTGGGACAGGTCGGGAACCGGAGGCGAGTAGTCAAGCTTCCCGTTAAACCATTGACGCACGGTATACTGATCACTGGAAATAAAGTCGAGGAGATGCGACACCATCAGCGACCGTGCATGGTTCGAAATCGCGTCGGCAACCAATTGGTTATCCTTGCGGGGCGCAACGGAGAACCAGGTCCACGAAAGCGCGAAGCCTAAGGCGAGCAGGGCGGCCGCATAGGCGAGCTGTTTACTGTACAAAAAAAACCATGCATATCTGGTCTTGGACAGTCCCAATCGCCACACCAAGCGCTGACGCGAGTTCCTTATACGATAAACCATCGAACTCGTAGAGCACGATGATATCGCGAAATTCCGCCGGCAATCTCTCCAAAGCATTCCTCAGTTCTTCCTTCCTTTGTTCACTCACCATCTCGGCCGCTGCGCGATCGAACAGGATTATGTCAGCATGTTTTTCCTCCTCGTACGGAACGAGATTCTCGTCCAGACCCCGCTTGCGCAACCAGGTATAGGCGGTGTTTCGAACGATCTTCAGCAGCCACGCTTTGGCATTGCCTCCACGGAACCCGGGGAACCCTTTGAACGCCCGCAAGTAAAGCCTCCTGCACTACATCCTCGGCGTCGTGTTCATTGAGAATAATCCAACGCGCAAGATTATACGCCGCATCCTGGAACGGTAGAAATAGCTCTTCAAATTGCTGAAGCGCGTTTCCCATAAGTATACGGACATTGGATCCCTCAGGTTTATTCCACGTAAATCGTTTCGCCGCTCAGAATAGCGGCCGCCTCTCGCTCGCGCCGCACCAGCCGCCAGTTTAAAGATTTAAATGGTCCCGGACCTCATCTTCAAACGCCTCCAGGTCCCGACCGCTTATGTCCGGATCGGTTTCGCGCGACTGAATCGCCTAAACATCGTGGCTGCAATCTGAACTCGCCCCAAAGCGGTCGCTATACTGGATAGCGCCGCTGACCGTGGCGGGGGGAATCACGGCGTTTCTGACTTGCTCGCATTTTCACTTCGAAGTGACGCCTCTAATCGGCCAGACGAAAAATGGCCGATTCCTGAGCTACGACTTCTCCGACCCCGGCTTTAGTCGTTAGTGTAGAAGTTGTGCTGCACGATCCAACGCTGCGCCAACTGCAGACGCCAGCGGTCTTCTGAGCCGATCGCGATAATGATCCGGGCCGGTTCCCTGGCTTTGAGAATCCTCGCCCGCCTCGTCGCTCTTGGCCTGCTGCGACAGGGTTGATTGATCCGCGTTGCTAAAAGCGTTAAAGCTACGTGCAGTCGCCCAGGTCACGGCGCGCAATCACGATTCCGTCCTGATTTTCGGGTAGCGAGGCGAACGGAACAACTTGGTCGGCAAATAGGCGAACCGTACCGGGGTTGCTATTCTTCAGAGGAAGGAAAGCGGGACGCTTGGTAATCGCTTAAAAAGTGCGAGGCCGACTTGAATATCGGCCTTGCAACATCTTCCATTCTTGAATGGTTACATCGGCATCGGACGATAGATCTTCATGCCGTGAAAATCCGCGCCCCGAACAGGAGGAATCTTTAAAACCAGGACGCCAAGAGCAGCTTTCCACCCGCGTCGTATTCTTTATTGCCGGTTTCGGAATGGCCGCCTGGGCTCCTCTCGTGCCATTCGCCAAGATCCGCGCCAATATCGATGACGGGCTGCTTGGGCTGCTCCTTCTATGCCTCGGGGTCGGTTCGATCGTGGCCATGCCGTTGGCGGGTGCTCTGGCGGCACGTCTCGGGTGTCGGCTCGTCATTGCTTTGTCGACGGGGCTAATCTGTCTCACGCTCCCCTTCCTGGCTACTGTTTCCGCTATACCTCAACTGGTTGCGTCTCTGCTAATCTTCGGCGCTGGTGTCGGCTGCTTGGATGTGGCCATGAACATCCAAGCCGTGATCGTCGAAAGAGCGAGCGGTCAAACGATGATGTCGGGGTTCCACGGCCTTTTCAGCCTCGGTGGCATCGCTGGAGCGGCAGGTATCACTATTCTGCTTGGAGCGGGAGCGTCGCCGCTCACGGCAGTATTGTGGGTCATCGCCGCCATCGCTGTGGCACTAGCACTATCTGCTTCGCGTCTTCTTCCTTATGGCAGCAAGAACGAGGGGCCAGCCTTCGCTATTCCGCATGGCATCGTGCTATTCATCGGAGCCCTCTGCTTCATCCTCTTTTTGACGGAGGGTGCCTTACTGGACTGGAGCGCCGTATTCTTGACCTCGGTGCGTGGAATGGATGCATCACATGCAGGACTGGGATATGCCGCATTTGCCCTCACGATGACGATTGGACGTCTGACCGGCGACCGCGTCGTACGGCGAGTCGGCTCCATTAGGATCGTCATTTTTGGGGGCCTCTGCGCGTCAGGAGGTTTTGCACTCGCGACGCTCTTTCCCTCATGGCAAGTGGCGCTGTTGGGGTATGCCTTGGTTGGCGTGGGCTGCTCCAACATCGTACCTGTCCTGTTTAGCAGCGCCGGTCGACAGACGATCATGCCTGAAAACGTGGCCATCCCGGCGATCACTACGCTCGGCTATGCCGGCATCCTCGTCGGGCCGGCGGCAATTGGCTTTGTTTCTCACAGCACCAACCTCCAGACAGCCTTCATGATTCTGGCGGTCCTGCTACTCGGCGTTGCTGCCAGCGGCCGACTACTCAGAGTTTAGAAGAATTGGAATCCTAAAGCCAGCGCGAAACGAGATTTTCAACTTCGTCGAACGCGTGAAGACGCAACTGACCCGATGCAACGATTTCGACAAAGTGCGCAATATGATGGCGCCAAGAACTTGTGTGGACGTAAGCGCCATCTGCTGGTGGATACGC
>CAZMNG010000409.1:0-4765 GCA_964567505.1 uncultured Chthoniobacterales bacterium | reverse complement strand
CCAGAGTTATCAATGTCAGTTGCCAGTACCAGTCGGAGTTACCGGTTGTCAGTGACGGTAGGAGTTGCCAGTTGTCAGTGCCAGTTTCGATTGGAATGACAGTGTTAATGGCAGCAGGCATATCCGTTAAGCTATCAGCGACGTGACAACGCGACGATTTTCGTATCTTGAAGACTCCCGAATCTCTGTCCACTATTTTTGCGATGCTCCTGAACACGCCGGACGTGAAACCGGGGTCAATATTCAGTCCGCAACTTCAAAGATGCCGAATGAAACGGGGCCCATCTCAAAGCGGCCGTCGCGGAATTCCGCATCTAGCACAAGCAACGGTACCGCATTGATGATCGCGTTTACTTCGGCCACACAGAGCCGCTCAGCTGGATTAATGGAAATCACGATGCGCTCTGAACCTGTTTTCCGAAGGTAAACAAATGGGTAACTAAATTTCTCGGCAAATAAGGGCTGAAAATCTGCGGTATTGCTCAGGGCCGGATGCTCTCGACGCAGCTTCAACAAAGTGCGAGTGAAATTCAGCAATGATTCCGGATCTTCTTCCTCGGTCGCGACGTCCGGGCGCGATTCTGACGGATCGATTGGGAGGTAAAGCTTCTCTGCCGGCGCGATGGAAAATCCAGCGTTTTTTCCCTTCGACCACTGCATCGGAGTTCGGGAACCGCAGCGCCGGACTTCTCCGAGGCTTCCGAGAATGGTTCCCCCTTCTGTGTTCGGGACGTCCGGAACGAATTTCATTCCAATCTCATCGCCATAGTAAATAAAAGGCACTCCCGGCATGGTGAATAACATCGCAAAAACGGTTCGAACGTCTCGTTCGCTCCGGCCCCAGGTCGGACGTGGTGTGTCGTGGTTACTCGTCGGGATTGAAATATAGCCGCGCGTCTTCGTGATCGCGTAGTGTCTGAGGTAATCGTCGACGAACGCCCGGATGTCGCCACCGCCGGCTCGCTCGAAGAAGGCGTGGGGTTCACGGGCGTCTCCCTCAAGGCGCGATTCCGGACCGAGGAGTATGCGATACGGTTCACGAAACTGGAGAAGCGAATCAATGTGGAACCCGGCTGGAATGGCGACAGAGGGGTCGCTCCATTCGGAAATCAATGCCGCTTCCGGATATTCCAGATCGAGCCAGGCTCGATAATCGTGCCAGAGCGCACTGATGCCTTGATGATCCGGATCGTTGCGAATCAGCGACGCAGCCAGGTCGACCCGGAAACCATCGGCCCCCAAATCTAACCAGAACTTCATAACCTTCTTAAGCTCCTCCCGCACAGCGATGCACGCGGCGTCAGTGATCGGGCGTTGCCAAGGTTTTCCCGGCTCGGGTTGCGCATAACCGTAGTTGAGCGCCGGCTGAAAAGGAAAGAAGTTCGGCAGGTAACGTTCCAATCGATGATGTTTGCCGGGAAATGATTGCGAACCCGGGACGTTTTCGGCCGCTGGTGTCCAGATGTACCAATTCGAATAGGAATTCGGATGCTCAACGGCCGACTGTTGGAACCATTCATTCCTGATTGACGTATGGCCTGCCACTAAGTCCAGGCACACGTGCATGCCGCGCTTGTGGGCTTCTGCGCAGAGATCTTTCAAATCGTCATTTGTGCCGTATCGCGGAGCGACCTCATAAAAATCCTCCACGTCGTAACCCGCGTCCCCAAATGGCGATGCAAAGATCGGATCAATCCAGATCGCGTTGCAGCCAACGGAATGGATGTAATCGAGCTTTGTCCTGATCCCAGGCAAATCGCCTATTCCGTCGCCGTTCGAGTCCGCAAAGCTTTGCGGATAGACCTGATAAAATACCGCCGTCTGAAGCCAGCCCGGCCCGGGAGGAACTTCGGCGCGCGTCGGCTCAACAGCGTCACTGGTTGAACAAAGAATGCCTGTCACGGGGAATACAAGGTGAAAGGGAACATCTGCGAGACTTCCGAAATCCGGATGCTTATTTAGCTTCGTCTGGGTCAACATGGGCGAGTTCAGTCCGCAGAAAAACCGGGAGATCTGTCTTGGTGAGGCCAGCGCGGTAGGAAATTGCCTGCGCAGAGCCAAAATCTTACGAGGTTCCAGATGCGGCGTTTTCGCTTCACCCGGTCCACGAATCGTTCTGCTCGAACTGCCGGAGCAACTGCTGCAATGCCCACAGTCCCGACCGAGATTTTCTCCGAAATGATGAAGCAGATGGCGGACAATGCACCCGGAATGTTCAGCCAGCTCAATCACTCGTCGCACACGGTCGACTTCATTTCTTTCGCGCGTCTCGAAGCGTTGGACCAAACTCCGCTTTAGAGCGGAAGCATCTTCCGGGCGCGCCTTGATTCGGTAACCTTGGCGCAGTCCTGCGACTTTCAGGGTCAGGTCCCCTTGCTCTTCGAGATAGCTAAGCGCTTTAATGATGCGGCCGCGCCTCGTGCCCAGGCGCTCTATCGTTGCATTCAGATCGATGGTATACCATTTCCGAGCCCGCACAGCGCCTGAAAAAATGCCCCGCAGGAATTCGGAGCGGCTCGCATCGAACCGCGCAACAATATCATGCAGCGGCTTGAGCGGTGTGAACTGGTACTCGTTGTAAAACGGTTCGGTCGATTCGATCACATCAGCCAGTTCGAGATAAGTCAGCAGCGTATCGACTACCAGCGGGCGCATATCGTAGGCACGTGATAGATCGTACAGCGATATATCAAATTCGTTACCCAGTGCTAGTATGCTGTCTACGACCGCACAGACACTTGCTCCGTCCGGCGTATCGCCATAGGTGAAGTTCTCAAGTACCGTCACATCACTGCCGCAGGCCAATATCTCGCAGATGGACTCTTTTCCGTCGCGACCGGCCCGTCCGATCTCCTGGGAATAGTTTTCGATGCTCTTCGGTAGGTTGTAATGATAAACGTACCGAATATTAGACTTATCGATTCCCATACCGAATGCGATCGTTGCGACCACGATGGCGTCCGAAGAATCCATAAACCAATCCTGAACGTTGTCTCGTTCATCGTTTGCCATTCCCGCATGATACGCTCGTGCCGGCAGACCCCGTTTGACAAGCGCCTCAGCAACAGCTTCGGAAGTGCGCTGCAACGTTACGTAGACGATAGTAGGGGCTCGGGTACGATTTTTCAGGCGCTCCCGCAATAGATCAATCTGTTCAGCCGGACGGCATGGCGTGATCTGCAACGTCAGGTTTGGACGGTAAAATCCGGTATGAATGAATGCGTCAGGTTCGATATGGAACTCGCGGCAGATGTCTCCGGCCACAGCGGGTGTCGCAGTCGCGGTTAGCGCGAGAACTCGTTCGACTCCGAGCATGCGCGCGGTTCGAGCTAACTTTAGATAATCCGGGCGAAAATTATGTCCCCACTCGGAAATACAATGCGCCTCGTCGATGACCATTAAGGAGATCTTCAGCTGACGAAGCTTTTCGATGAAGCGTTCGTTCGAGAAGCGTTCCGGCGCAACATAGAGCAGCTTGAGTCTACCGGCGCGCAAATCTGCATCAATTTGCCGGAGCTCAATCAACTCGATACTGCCGTCAATTCGAGCCGCTGCAATATTCCGCTCTTGCAAAAAATCGATCTGGTCCTTCATCAGCGCTATCAGTGGCGAAATTACGAGACTCAGACCAGCGAGATGAAGCGCGCTCAGCTGGTAGCACAGGCTTTTGCCGCTGCCTGTCGGGAAAACTGCCAACGCGGATTTGCCCTCCAGAATTTTGGAAATGACCGCCTCTTGGCCTTCCCGGAATCCATGAAAACCGAAGACGCTCGTCAGCGTCGAGTGAATGGATGTATCGAGCAAATTCATCGTGCTCCGCTATGCTCTCCCAGAAAATCACAACATGCAATAAAAAAGGTATTACGTATGGTGCGGGCGCTGTGTCTCAAAATGTTCAATTATTTGGTAGGGACCTGACCAGGTCGGCGATCCCGGAGGGAAGAAATTCAATTCCTATGCAAACCAACACAAGACCCATGACTCTGTTCAAGGCAGTCAATACGTTTGCGTTCATCTTCGGAGCAAACCAGGCGCTGCTGCGCAGCAAGAGCCATACACGTCCTAACAATCATCAATTACATTAAAATCTGCTAGAACGCGCACGGGAACATGGTCCAAAGTAAAGCACGTTCGACCAGGCGACCGCGGTGCACTTGAAACCCCTTTCGACGTCTTGGTCCGGCTATTCCGGCAAAGATGTCGCGGTGTAAAGACGCCGCCGTTGTCATTTTCGCCGCCATGTCTTATGATTGCCTAATTCAAGCCACTTACCTAATGTGATTCGATGGAAATTAAGACAGAAAAAAACCGAGACTGGATTGGCACCTGGTTCGTTCTTGCAAAAGAGCGCGGCTTTCAAACCGAGATCGTTTTCGGCTCGCCCGGCAAACAACCCCATGAAATTCATTGGGAGAAATACTCCCACGCCGACTTTGACGGTGTAGGGCTCGCGATAAATTATTTTCGAAACCGCGGGCTGAACCCTATGGTGCCCACGTTGCCTGAAAAATATCACTCGAACTTCTTTTCACGATTGATGGGAATCGTCAGGGGCCTGAGATTTATGCCGGTCAAAGGCGCGAAATGGAAGCGCGTCGACGAAGCCAAATCCGCAGATAAAAGTTACGGCGAATATGTTTACAAAATTCTCGGCACCGAAGAGACGGCCCTCGTACTGCAGCACGCTAAAGCCGCCGGTGTCACAGCGACATCGCATCTTTTGTGGGCTCTCGATCGCGTCATCAAAAACGAAATCATCGAAGGC
>CAZMNG010000408.1:0-4779 GCA_964567505.1 uncultured Chthoniobacterales bacterium | reverse complement strand
CGTGTGGCTCTGATCCCGCTTTTCATCTCGAGTTTCCATGATTCGATCGACCGGCGACACAACTCCCTCGAGTGTATCCCATAGTTTTGCGGGTCAGGCGCACGCTCTAAAACCCGGGCATTCCGCGCCTGCGGTCTCACAGTCCGCCAAAGCAGAGGTACTTGATTTCCAGAAACTCGTCGATTCCGTAGTGAGACCCTTCACGGCCGAGCCCCGATTGTTTTACGCCGCCGAACGGCACAACCTCGGTTGAGATCATCCCTGTATTAATACCGACCATTCCGTATTCGAGCGCTTCTGCAACGCGCCAGATCCTGGCGACATCGCGGCTGAAAAAGTAACTTGCCAGACCAAATTCCGTGTCGTTCGAAAGCTGGGCGGCTTCTTCATCTTTGTAAAATCGGAAAAGCGGCGCAACAGGACCGAACGTCTCCTCGCGTGCAACTTTCATTTGGGACGTCACATCGGCGATAACGGTCGGTTCAAAGAATGTGCCTCCGAGCCGGTGGCGTTTTCCACCCAGCAATATGCGGGCACCCTTCGCCACGGCATCGGAAATATGCTCTTCGACTTTATCGACTGCGGCTTGGTCGATGAGGGGTCCCTGGCCGACTCCGGCGTCAAAACCGTTTCCGACTTTCAACTGGCTGACGGCCGCGACCAGTTTCTCGGCGAATGCGTCGTAAATGCCATTCTGCACGTAAATGCGATTGGCGCAAACACAGGTCTGCCCGGCGTTCCGAAACTTTGAAATCATCGTGCCCTCGACGGCCGCATCGAGGTCTGCGTCGTCAAACACGATGAGCGGCGCGTTGCCGCCCAGTTCGAGCGAGATCTTCTTGATTGTCTCGGCACTCTGCCGCATCAGAATCCGCCCGACTTCCGTGGACCCGGTAAACGTGATTTTCCGGACGTCCGGACTCGATGTTAATTCCGCTCCGATAACGCGTGGCTCGCCAGTCAAGACGTTGAATACACCGGCGGGAATTCCCGCGCGTTCGGCGAGCACCGCAAGGGCAAACGCGGACAAAGGCGTCGATTCAGCCGGCTTCGCAATCATGGTACACCCTGCGGCCAAGGCAGGACCCGCTTTCCGCGTGATCATCGCGGCCGGAAAATTCCAGGGCGTAATAGCGCCGCAAACGCCGACCGGTTCCTTCAAGACTACAAATCGGCGGTCGTTCCACGGCGAAGGAATTGTGTCGCCGTAGACCCGCTTTGCTTCCTCCGCAAACCATTCTATGAATGAGGCGGCATAAGCAATTTCACCTTTGGACTCTCCGAGTGGCTTCCCTTGCTCGGCGGTCATGATCCGGGCGAGATCATCCGAGTTCGCCATCATTAGCTCGTACCATTTTCGAAGAAGAATCGCCCGCTCCTTTGCCGGTTTCCGACGCCATTCCGGCCAAGCCTGTTTTGCCGCACCAATCGCGCGACGAGTTTCCGCTGCGCCCATGTTTGGCACATGTGCAAGGAGCTCACCGGTCGCAGGGTTGTTAACAGGGAAAGTCTTTGCGTCATCTGCGTCGCACCAGAGTCCGCCGATGTATGACTGCTGGCGAAACAGGTCCAAATCGTTCAGTAATAAGGCGGTCATATTTTAACAGCGTTCCTCCAAGGTCGTGCACTGCGATCGACTAGGCAACGGAGTTTGGATCGTGTTCAACTGGATGACGCCCACACCGCTCAATAATGTATAAGGTATTTTTGAGCGGTGCCGGCTGCGTCGGCAGAATTCTCCGGGTATGCCGGAGAATTCTGCTGATTTTTTGCTCGCTGGTCGATGCGCGTCACAGCGCGACGACTACCGCTTTCGTCTCTGTGTAGAGTTCCAGGACGTCGTGGCCCATTTCACGGCCCCAGCCTGATTGTTTGAATCCGCCGAATGGCAACGCCGCATCAAAGACGTTGTAGCAGTTGATCCAAATCGTGCCTGCTCGCAGTTGATGAGCCGCGCGATGCGCTTTCGCAATGTCGTTGGTCCAAACGCCTGCCGCCAGGCCGTACTCCGATTGGTTGGCAATCGGTATTAGGTCTTCAACCTTGTCGAATGGCTCCGCGACGACCACCGGACCAAAGATTTCTTCTCGAACGACGCGCATTTCCGGATTCGTATTGGTTAACACGGTCGGTTGCACAAAATAACCACGATCGCCCGCCCTTTGGCCACCGGTCATGGTTCTTGCACCTTCCTGCACACCCGAATTCAGGAATCCGCTGACTCGATCCAACTGTTCCTGGGAAACGAGGGGCCCCATTTCGGTTTCAGGGTGCAATCCGGGCCCCAGTTTGATCTTCTTTGCGAAATCGGAGACGCCTGCGACGACCTCGTCGTAGATCTCCTTCTCCGCGAACAGACGGGATCCAGCGCAACAGCATTGGCCATGATTGAAAAAGATGGCATTCGCGGCGCCCTGAATCGCGGCGTCGAGGTTCGACACATCGCGGAAGACGACGTTCGGCGATTTACCGCCAAGCTCGAGACTAACTTTCTTCAAATTACCGGCGGCCGATTGTACGATTAGCTTGCCGACTTCCGTCGATCCTGTGAAAGCGATCTTGTCGACTCCGTGATGAGCAGCTAGAGCGGCTCCTGCGGTTTCGCCGAACCCGGTAACGACGTTGACGACTCCCACTGGGACTCCGGCCTCCAGCAGAAGCTCGCCTAGACGGAGCGCGCTGAGCGGAGTCTGTTCCGCCGGCTTGAGAATCACGGTGTTACCTGTTGCCAAAGCGGGCCCAAGTTTCCAAGCGGCCATCAGCAGCGGAAAATTCCACGGGATTATCTGACCAATAACGCCAACCGGTTCACGCACTGTGTATGCGAGAAATTTGGCGTCGCCGGCCGGAAGAGCAGATATCGGGATGGTGTTGCCTTCGATTTTTGTGGCCCATCCCGCCATATAATGAAAGAGATCTGCAGCAAGCGGAATGTCCGCGACGCGCGCAACGGCAACCGGCTTGCCGTTGTCCAAAGACTCGATCTCAGCGAGTTCTTCGAGGTTTTCGAGAATCAAATCGCCGATTTTCCAAATTAGCCGTCCGCGATCGGATGGACTCAGCTTCGGCCACGGGCCGCTTTCGAACGCACGTCGGGCGGCCTTCACTGCATGATCGATGTCTTCGGCTCCGCTGTCTGGTACGTGAGCGATTGTTGCACCGGTCGAGGGGTCATAGACCGAGAACCTTTCGCCCGATGCTGATTCGAGCCATTTCCCGTCGATGAGATTTTTCTTGGGCGCTTTTAGAAACTGAGCCGCCTTGGTGGGCGAGACCGCCGGTTCAGAAGTTGTAATTGTTGCCATTGGATGGGCTTCCTTGTTGAGGATTCGGAGGATAACGGTACGGGCCTGAATATTTCCGGGGGACCCGCGGCCGGGGTTTCAGTGGAATTAACTCCCTAACCTCTCGGAAGAATCTCTTCCCGTCAAGACGATGTGCCATTCTGGGCTCAGGCTAATGCAAAATCCCCGCCAGAAACTGTTTGAGCCTCTCGCTCCGCGGCCGTTCGAACAGGTCTGCAGGCGGACCCTCCTCTTCGATTCGCCCTTGATGGAGGAAGATTACGTGACTGGAGACATTCCGCGCAAACCCCATCTCGTGCGTCACCACCACCATGGTTCGTCCTTCCGATGCCAGATTCTGCATGACTCGCAACACCTCGGTCACCAATTCCGGGTCAAGAGCGGAGGTCGGTTCATCGAACAATAGCACTTCCGGCGACATCGCCAGCGCGCGCGCGATCGCAACACGCTGCTGCTGGCCTCCGGACAGCTGGACCGGATACATTTTTTCGACCTCTTCGCCCAACCCCACCTTCGCGAAATCGCGCCGCGCCCGCTTAATCGCCTCTTGTCTGGAAAGACCCAGCACATGGATCGGCGCCTCAATTACATTTTCGAGCGCAGTCAGATGAAGCCAGAGATTGAAATGCTGGAACACCATTGCGAGGCGGGTGCGCAATTTTTGGAGCTCACGTGGATCGGAGACCGTCAACTCCCCCGCCCGGGTTCGACGGAGCTCGATCGGCTCACCGTTCAACGAGAACCGGCCGGCACTAGGCGTCTCCAGGAAGTTGATGCAGCGCAGCAGAGTGCTTTTGCCGGATCCGCTCGATCCGATAATGCTGATCACATCGCCCGCTTTCGCGCGCAGCGAGATCCCTCTGAGCACCTCGTTTGTCCCGAAGCTTTTGTGGAGATCTTCAACCGTCAGCTTATCCATCAATCTATACAGTCAGGTGTCACGTCGAATCGGACGAACTTTGCAAAACTCATCTATGCGCGTGGACTCTCCGTCCGCCAGCAGAAAACAGGATCTGTTTCAGGTTTTCGTGGTGGACAAAGCGTGGGACCGGATCACGGCCGGACCGCCAACCGCCGTAATCAGGCCCAGGAGCGCGACGAGGCTGAGGGCGACTGGAAGACCAAAAAACTTCGACATCAGCCCGATCACCGCGGGACCGACCAGAAATCCACAAAAGCCCACCGTGGTAACAGCGGCGATGCCGGGTCCAGGTCCCAGGACCGGATCCCGCCCTGCGGCACTGAACAGGATAGGAACGAGGTTGGAATTGCCCAGTCCGGCCACAGCAAAGCCGACAATGGCTAACACGGGACTTGGTATTAAGAGAGCGCCGAGTAGACCAACAATGATCAAGGCACCGCTCAAGCGCATCACAAAACGCTCGCCAAAAAAGGCCACGACGCGATCCCCGACGAACCGGCCCAAGGCCATCGCGGTGGAGTAAGCCGCGTAGCCGATCGGCGCAACCGAGAC
>CAZMNG010000407.1:0-4782 GCA_964567505.1 uncultured Chthoniobacterales bacterium | reverse complement strand
TTTTTCATGACTCCAGGCACTTCGTGCCTGGCTACTATCAGCCTGTCCCTACGGGACAAAAGCCATTCGCCCCGGCCGCGCAAGAGAGCAAAGACTTCCGGTCAAGGGAGGCCTTTGCACAACTTCTGTGTAAACGCTCTTACTGTGTGGCTTCCAGCGCTTGAATTTGCGTCCGCATGAGACGCAAAATTGCGTTTCCTCGCAGCCGTGCCAGGTCGACGAGAGATTGGCCGGCAGCGGCTCTTTCGACGATATCGTATCCGATCAGATAACCCATGCGAGACGGTGTCGGCCCTATTCGGCGATAGGCAAGATACCGACCGGCAGTCTCATCGTCGGTTGAGGTAAGATCGCGCAGCAGATCTTTGGCTGTTTCCGGGACCAGTGGCGGGCCCTCATTCGCGAGCCGCGGGTCGAGGAAAACATCTGAGAGAGTTGCATCCGGATTGAGCACATGGCTCACGTAAGTCGCCAGGCCTTCCTGCCAGACGAGGCGATAGAGCGGGATCTCATCCGCGTCATGAGGCAGTGGATTAACCTGGAAATGGTACAGGTGAAACAGTTCGTGTGAAAGGATGACTGAGAGCTGAACATTGGGTCCGTGAAACCTGGCCAGACCATCCAGCCCCAGCAGGAGGATGCGCGTGTTGTCGTGCGGGATTTTGCCGTCAAACCGGAAGAGCGAGAGCATCAGGTAGATCCTGGCTTTCGAAGGATTGAAATCCGGGAATGCCGTTTCGAATCTTGACTCGATTGAGGCGAATTCCTCCTCAAATCGGCGGTGAATAATGTTAATTACGGGAAGATAGGCGGTAAGTTCGTCCAGGTATAATTCAAGCGCCGGGAGATCGGTCTTGAATATGTCCCGGCGCCCGTAGATTTCCGGGTGCGGCTGGATGATGATCTGAGCAAATAATTTTGCGCGCTCTTCTTTTGGTTCGGGCGCAGAGTGCAGGAAATTGAAAAGATCAGGAATGAGATCGGAAACGGGAACGTCGCCGGCGGCGTTGCTGATTTTCGGTGAGCAAACCGCTGCGAATATCAAACAGTAAATTAACCACCGGCAGCGTTTGTATTCTCGTTGTGGGTATCCCATTGTTCCTGGGAGACCTTCACGAACGCGTTGGACTCTGCATTGTAGACCCACATTTCCATTCTTGTATTGCAATCCGGCAAAATAAATGGGGAGAGGAACAAGCGCCACTCATAGGCGTGCCCTGAGTCACTGCGCGGTTTTGTCGGGTGCAACTCTGTCGCGGCAACGAAGGCATCTGTTCCTTCAGGTCGGAAAAAGATCAGGTTCGGGGCAGACTTTGAGCCGGTCGTTACTGAACCGGAAAAAACCCAGCCCGTCTCGACCATTCCAACGTATCGTTCTTCGACAAGTTTGCAGCTCAAATTGTAGTGGCCGGAGATCTCTGAGCCGTTCGTTACAAACTCGATGTCATCCAATTCTTTGCAATAGCCCGCGTTCGTCAGCTCTTTGATCCCAGTACCGAAGATCGTCATGCAGGTCAGCGGACAAAGCGGATAGAGCGGTCCGGTCATTACTCCATCGACGTCGGGATCGAAGTAGGAAGTAAATGGAATGAGCGATTTCGCCAGAAGCCTGTCGTTCCGTTCGATTGCGCCGGACCGAAAACTGAGCGCGTCCCCTGTGAGGATCAAGGTTGCGATTGCCGTCATCGCGAACACCGCGCCCGGGACCCTGATCCGGGTGATCCAGGTTTTGGCGGGCCCAGGCGTGGTATTCGTCGAATCGAGCGCGATCAGAAGAAGGGCCAGGATTGCGATCGGCAAGAGTACGCCATGCGTCGTGTAACGGCTTGCGAGGAAGCCGCCCGTGTAACCCATCCCCAGTCTGCCATAAGTCGTCACAAGACAGAATAGACACGCATAAGCGCCCATCCCGATCCAAGGGGCGGCTTCCGGCAGCCGGCGCTGCTTAGCCAGGGTGCAAACCAGAAACAAAAAGAGAACGCCGGCCGCAAATCCAATGAACCAGGACCGATGCGGCAAATGCTCATAGGTTATCCAGTGTGCAAGCGGGTTGCCGAGAAGACCAAAAAACCCAAAAAACGGAAGCTGCACTTTCTGGAGGATCTGTTCTTGAGTAAGGTGCAGTACGGTAGTGCGCTGCATCCCGGTGAAATAAAGCGCGAAAGTGGCTGCGCCCGCGAGCAACAGAAAGAGCAGGCTGACAATTTTGCTTCGGACAGAATCGTTCGTGAGCGCGACCGAGAGCCCCAGAGCCGGCCAGACCAGTAGGCCTTGAGCGGAGGAGAAGCTCGCTGCAACGGCCAGACCGGCGGCAACGGCCAAACGAATCCAGAGCGCGATTCGTGATCGGCAAACGACGACCAGGGCCGCAACGAGAGCAAGATTGATGAAGAAAAAGGCGAACTGAAATGCCCAGAGCCAGTTTTCGGTCTGCACCAGCGAAAACAGTGTGGCAACGCTCACGGCTGCAGCTGCCACCCAGAGCTTTGGATGACGATGTGAATAGTTTTCTTTGAATTGAGAGAAAATGACGAATGCCGTTGCCACCGCTGCCACCCAGCCCGCGATCATCATTGCCTTTGAATTCCAGCCGGTCAGTACCGCGAGCGTGGAAAATTCGAGGCGCGGGATCAGCATCCGATGTTCGTTATTCGGAGACCAGAAATCTTTAAACGTGGGATGTCCCGAACCGACCGAGCGAACGAGCGGGGCGTACCACCATTCGTCGGCGAACGGAACGTTCACACCGTTTACCAGAATAAAGGCGAGCGTTAGAAGTGCCGGGCCCGTGCAAAGTATCCCGGCGGCCAGCAGATGTTTTGCTGGAGAAGAATCTTTCCGAGCAGGCATATCGAATTCCCGGAAATGGGTTAGAGCAAAGTGAACATTGTCTTCAAATTTTAGTAATTGTGGAACGGTCAACGATTATCTAGGGTCCTCCGCTTTTGAAAATAATTCACTTGGTCTACGCAAGGAATCATCAATCAAGCGTTACAATTACAGGACACGATACAAACAACAGCAGACATAATGATGACGAGACAGATTAGTTTTACTGAATCAATGACCAGGGAATTAATAGACTTTATCCAGCGCCAGGCCCGCGCGGTTTCAAGGGCCGACCTTGAAACGTTCGTTGTCGATTTACCAGCGCTGCGCGCGCGGCTGATGGAATTTACGCAGAGATATCCCAGCTTCACGGCGCGGTTTGAATTCCTGGCTCTCGTAGTCGAAAGCGAGGGTGCAAAGCCCCAGGGAAACTCTATTGCCCAACATGTGGCCGAAGCGGCGTTCGCGCTGTTGTATTGTCAACGTTCGACAGACTTGATTCCCGACACGATCCCCGGTCTGGGATTGCTGGACGACGCGATGATCATCAACCTTGTCCTGCGCCGCAACGAGAAGGCATTCAAATCTTATTCGCATGCCTCCGGAGTGTCATGGCCGGCTCCTGTGGCCAACATCGAAGAACTCCTTTCGGTTGTCTCGCCCCTCCGACTGACGACTCTCTGGCAAAGGCCAGGCGCATCTGAGCCGCCTGCAGCCTGCAGCAGGTAGTAGTCAATTGTGATTATTTGCCATGAGAACCGTAGCGTTGCCATCGGGGAACAGGGTTCCGATCCTGGGCCAGGGGACCTGGAAAATGGGGGAGAACTCGGCTAAACGGTCCGCTGAGATCGCAGCTCTCAAACTCGGCATTGACCTGGGAATGACACTCATTGATACGGCGGAGATGTATGGCCAGGGTGGGTCGGAACAGGTTGTCAGTGAAGCGGTTGGCAACCGGCGCGAGGAGGTATTCCTGGTCAGCAAAGTTTATCCGCACAACTCGGATCGAAAGGGTGTTATTGCAGCCTGCGAACAGAGTCTGCGACGTCTCAAAACCGATCGTCTCGATCTCTACCTTCTCCACTGGCGCGGTTCGGTACCGCTGTCAGAGACGCTAAAAGGGTTCCAGGCGTTGAAAGAGGCGGGCAAGATCCGCGATTACGGCGTCAGCAATTTCGATCGAGATGATATGGCCGAAGCGGCCGAGCTCCCCGGGGGCAACGAAATCGCGGCCAATCAGGTTCTTTACAATTTGATGCGGCGTGGAATCGAATGGGATGTGATTCCCTGGTGCACAGAACGCGCGATCCCGATCATGGCTTATTCGCCGATCGAACAAGGAAGGTTGTCTGGCAAACTCAAACCGCTCGCGTTGCGTCGCGGGATTTCACCGGCCCAGATTGCGCTTGCGTGGCTGTTGCGGCAGCAGGGCCGCATTGTGATTCCAAAGGCGACGAATCTCGCGCATGTCCGGGAGAATCGCGCTGCGTTAGATGTGCAGCTCAAAGCCGACGACTTAGCTGAAATCGACCGGTTGTTTCCTCCTCCGCGCCAAAAGCGAGGTTTGGAAATCCTTTGAAGAGAGTGTGGCTGCCGGTTGTCAGTTCGTGGCATTCGGGCACAGGACGCTACGTGATCCACGCGGCTCTCCGGGGCATGAAATCTTGTTTGCCGCGCAGGCGTTGGAGCAGGTTTCGAAGGCGTTCCGGCAGGGACGAATGAACGATGTCGCTGCGCACGACCAGCACAGGCCGATCGGCCTGGTTCACAATTTGGCGGGTGATGTTGCCAATCGCGTAGCTGCGCCAGGCGTCGCGCACCGGCCATGAACCGGCGACGACCAGATCGTAATCGTTCTGTTCGACCTCCTCGACAATCTGGTCTATGACGATTCCGCGTCGGACCCGGATAGCGGCCCGGATACCGGTTTGCTCGATAATCTGTTTTTGATTC
>CAZMNG010000406.1:0-4790 GCA_964567505.1 uncultured Chthoniobacterales bacterium | reverse complement strand
CATTTGCCGGTCAACGTGACGGCGATAGATGCGGATTTCTATGTGTTCTCCGGGCACAAGGTATTCGCGCCGACCGGCATCGGAGCGCTCTACGGAAAACGGGAGTTGCTCGAGGCGATGCCTCCATACCAGGGTGGCGGTCACATGATCCGCGATGTTCGATTCGAAAAGACGACTTACCAGAATGCCCCGGAAAAATTTGAGGCGGGAACACCTCATATCGCAGGTGTTGTCGGTCTTGCAGCCGCAATTGATTATATCACGAATGTCGGTATTGGCGCGATCGCCGGCTATGAACACGCACTGCTCGATTACGCCACAAACGCACTGGCAACGATTCCCGGTCTTCGGCCGATCGGCACCGCGGCAAGCAAGGCGAGCGTCCTGTCATTCGTTATCCAGGGGATACCGAATGAAAATATTGCGCGCCATTTGGACAACCATGGGATCGCAGTCCGCGCCGGCCATCACTGTGCGCTCCCGGCCCATCGCCATTTCGGCCTTGAGAGCACGGTCCGGCCTTCCCTTGCTTTTTATAATACGTACGAAGAAGTCGACACCCTGGTCCAGGTCCTTCACGGCCTGCCAAAACCGTGAGTTGCATTAGTCACAGAGCAGAAATCACAAAACAGAAGCGTCGCCTTTGGTGAGGCATTCCTCGTCTTGAGGCGGCAATGGAGGCCACATGAACAAGCAGCATTACTTTGAAGACAACTCATTCGCCATCGGGAACACCCCGCTGATTAAATTGAATCGGGTAACCGACGGGGCGAGGGCCACGGTGCTGGCCAAGATCGAAGGCCGCAATCCCTCCTACTCGGTCAAATGCCGCATCGGCGCGTCCATGATCTGGGACGCTGAGCAACAAGGGGCGCTGAAGCCCGGTGGCACCATCGTTGAGCCAACGAGCGGCAATACCGGCATCGCCCTGGCCTTTGTCGCCGCGGCGCGCGGCTACAAGATCGTGCTGACGATGCCGGAGACCATGAGCATCGAGCGGCGGCAGGTGCTTGCAGCGTTCGGCGCCCAGTTGGTGTTGACCGAGGGGCCGAAGGGTATGCCCGGCGCAATCGCGAAGGCGCAAACGATCGTTGAGTCCGATCCTGAGCGTTACTTTATGCCGCAGCAGTTTAAGAATCCGGCGAATCCCGCGATTCATGAGAAGACGACGGGCCCCGAGATCTGGGAGCAGACGGATGGCTCGATTGATGTGTTTGTCTCGGGTGTCGGAACAGGTGGAACGATCACCGGCGTGTCGCGCTACATCAAGAACACGGAGAATAAGAAGATCTTTTCGGTTGCCGTCGAACCAAAGGAAAGCCCCGTCATCACGCAGAAATTGGCGGGGGAGGAACTCAAGCCCGGCCCGCACAAGATTCAAGGCATTGGGGCAGGATTTATTCCGGATACGCTCGATTTGTCGGTTGTCGATCACGTCGAACAGGTGGACAGCGCGGAAGCCGTGCTATATGCGCGACGGCTCGCGCGCGAGGAAGGCATACTGGTGGGCATCTCGTCGGGAGCGGCCGCCGCTGTCGCGGCTAGACTCGCGCAGCGACCGGAGTTCGCCGGCAAGACCATCGTCACCGTTCTCCCCGATGCGGGTGAACGGTATCTGTCCACGGTCCTGTTTCAGGGTTGGGCGTGAAAACACGTTCAGCACGCCCGGCTTACCTGCCTGAATGAGATGGTTGAATACTGCCGAAAAGTTTATCCCAAAAGCTTCTTAACGTAGGGCCACTCAGATGTGTGACCCGAACGTCACGTTAAATGAAAAAATCCATCGAGGGTCTCGCGTTCCGTCCCTTCTTTAGCAATATCGATGGCGAGCCGCTCGTAGAGTTGGGCGGCGCCCTCAAACATCATCGCGGCTGCCTTATCGTCATTTAAAAAAGCGGCGATCTCACGCATTTCTGCAACCCACCGGAAAGCTTTTGGGTACATGTCGGGTATGCCTGTCTTAAATTTAGAGAGCAATTGAGGCTGGGACTTAGGGCGTTGCAATCGATATAGACTGGTTTGCGGCGGGTTTCGCTTAGGCATGTCACTAACCTTTTTGCCAAAGCGACAGCCTCGCCCGGCGGCACGATCGAAAGAATAAAATCTGCCGTGGCAATCGTTTCTGGAGGAACGTCTTCCATCCCCGCTGTGCGGGCCCGGTTGACCGTGGCCGCGCTACGTCCATCCAGTGATGTCAGCACGCGCGCGCCATGCTCTACAAGACGCACTGATATGGCACTCCCCATGGCGCCGGGGGAGAGGACTGCAATAACGGGATTCATGGATGTTACTCCGTTTGCCGGTGTCGATGGCATTGGCCTGAAGCAGTCGATCGTCATCTTGCCCGGTTCCAGTTGCGCCCCTTATCGCCGAAGCCCTCGCAACCTTGTTCCGTGACCGCGACCGTGTCCTCGAGCTTGATGAAGCCGCGCTTGGGATGCGCCATCGTGGTCTCCAAGGAGATGACCATGCCAGCCTCCAGCGGCCGGGTTGCGTCATAATCTTCATAGGGAACAGGCCCGTTGCGCATCAGGCGCGGCGCTTCATGACTGACGAGGCCAATGCCATGCGCCGCAAAATCCAGATAGTCCCCGTGGGGCGAGACGTCCAGCAACTCATGGGCCGCAGCGAAAATCTCGGCCCCAGCGGCCCCTTGCCGGATCGGACGGCGCACACGCTGCTGGATCTCCTCGATCACGCCGAGCAGGTCCACAAGCTCAGCGTCCGGCTCGCCGAGAATCCCCATCCGGCACAAATCGCCGATATAGCCGTTATAATTTCCCCCGGAATCGAGGGAAAGTAAGTCGCCAGTCTCGAGGCGCTGGTCGGAAGGGGCCCGGTTAAGGCTCGTGCCGGCCGTGATCAGGCAGTATTCGAAGGTCAGACCCCGCCCGACCTCCTCTTGCCGCAGCCGATCGACGAGTGCATTTTTCGTCTGGCCGGGCGCACACGCGTCGAAAACGGCGAGCATCGAGGCCACCACACGCTCGGAGGCCTCGCGAAGATGCGTGAGCTCGGTGCTCGTCTTTCGCGCACGCAGCCTCTCCAGCGGGAAGTAGGCATCAACGATCTGGCAAGTACCGAGCTCGTCCTGCAGTAACCTGGCGCAGTCCCAAGGCAGGAAGGATGCCTCAACGCCGACTCTGCCGATCGGTCCGGTCAGCCCTTTGATATGATCGATGGCCCCCTGGATCGCGGCGGTACTGTTCCACGCCGTCGTCTCGACGACCCGAGGCCAAAACCTGCTTAGCTGCTTCTCGTAGGCTTCGATCCCGTATCCGATATACGCCGAGTTCTCGGGGCGCCCCTTCTGATAGACCATGACCGGGAGATAGCGACTTACCCCGATAGCGTCCATGTAGTCGAAGAAAAAGCAGCGATAGCCGCCAAGCAGATATTGCACATTGTGCTTCGAGGTCGCGACGAGGACGTCGATGCCCTTGTCTTCGAGCAGGGCGTCGAGTCGCGCCGCGTCGAAGGGCGCGGACTTTACAGCATCGTGTCGAGCTTCGTTCATATCGTCTCTCCTGCCGACGTATCGCGCGGTCTTGACCGCGCCTCTTGCCGGGTCTGGCGTTTCCGCATCTTTTGATGAGCACACTCTGCCCGCGATGCCGGTCGCTCAAATCAATTTTGCGGTCTATTGGAACCTTGTGTTACGTAGCGGAGAGGATGATGGCAGTGAGTAGGAGGGTGGAGGTCGGTTTCATGGGTGGATCTGGAGTTGGGCGGCGGTAAATATTCTAGCGTGGAATCGGGTGAGTGGCTGATTGCCTGTCAAAGCCATCAAACCGACCAGTCAGCTTTAATGCTTGCAAGCATCTCTTCTGCCCGGTGGCCTGTTCCTCGTCAGCCAGTGCGCGTGCATTAAATCGCGAATCGTGATCTAATCGAGCCGCATGAAGACAAAGACAATACTAGTAATGGGGACTGCATGCTTCCTTACGATTGCCGGATCGTTCAAGCACGCGGCCATCGCGCAAGCTTCGACAGAGCCGCACGAGACGATGCACATCAATGTCATCGGTTCAAACCCGGAATGGACGAAGATTTCAGAGGTTGAGGCCAACACGCTGATTCGCGTAAATGCGTCCGGTGCTGTCAATTTCGGACCCCATTCTAAAATGGATGGCGCTGTTGCCGGAGCGAAGGGAACCTGGTTGTTTCAGCGGGTTGAAGCAGTTTTGGGAGGCAATTGGGAAAAAAAGATCAGGAACCCGTCCGAATATCCAGCCGTGATAAAGAACGCGTTCGAAGTCGGAGGCCCAGTGAATTTCGATCACGGTGGCGTCTCTATCAAAATCGTAAGCCGAGCAACCGGGCAACCAATCTCGCCACCAAATCCTTATTTCTATTGGGACACTCTGCTGAACTTCCTCGGTTTCATGTCCGATAGCGACGTCGATGTTTACGCCAGAGCGCACGATGGAGGCAAAGACCTCGACAATCCTCGGCGCGAAGATTATCAGGACAACACTCAAGCCTACAGTGTTTGGCTTGTGCTCTCAAAGCCGCCAAGAGTCCCCTGGACCCTGCCATAGTGAAAGCGAGCATGCTCCAATCACACGGTCGCGGCGCAAACCTGGCTCAAGGTGTTCACGAACTTAGAGACGACCTCGGTATAGATTCCGGTCTTCTTCCAGACCGCGCCAAGCGGTATCTTTACAGGTTGCGGTGTCACGACATCCTTGAAAACAACTTGTCTGGCTGGAAACCTTTTAATCGGTTCGCTCACAAGAGCGACGCCAATCCCGGCTGCAACAAGAGCCAGGGCACTCGCAGCCCCGTCT
>CAZMNG010000405.1:0-4803 GCA_964567505.1 uncultured Chthoniobacterales bacterium | reverse complement strand
TCCAGTCGCGAGGCGCAGGTTAGGATTTTGAGAAGAGCGACGACACTCCTCCTTGCCAGCGCACCTTTTCAATTTCTTCCGCAAAGGCAAGCCAATAGAATCCGGCAGTGATGGAGCCACAAATTGTTGCGATTGGCGGCGGAGGGTTTTCAGATGGAGCTGAGAATCTTGCCTGGAGAATTTCGTCCTGGGTCTCGCAAACAAATTAAGACCCAAGGTTTGTTTCGTGCCGACCGCGAGCGGCGGTTCCGAACAGTATCTGCTAAAGTCTTATGCTTCCTTTGCGAAGCTCCCGGCAACTGCAGCTCACTTACCGCTGTTCCGGTTGGCGGCAACCGATCTGCGCTCTTACGTTCTTGGACAGGAGATTATTTATGTGGGTGGAGGAACAAATCCCATTCAAGATCTCACGCCGATCAGGAGATTCGAGACTATCGCCGGCACTTGCACGGTTCATCTGGCCAACTCTGACGAACGCCACGGTTGATGACGACGCCGGGAATTGTGCTATGCTCCTCCGCTCGCAATGCGCATTGGGTCGCGAGCGTTGGGCTACACCCCCGGACCAGAAGAAGGAGCCCCATGAACCGCTTCATTTTGTCTCTCATCACTGCATCAGCGGTGATTTATGGAGTCTTGTTGCCCAGTGAGCAAGCGACTGCTCAGACGGTCAAGGACCTTGTGGGCGCATGGACGCTGGTTTCGATCACGCTTGAGCTGGATGGCAAGAAAACCGATTTTTATGGGGCCAATCCGCAAGGCCGACTAATGTATGACGCTAACGGCCATATTTCGCTCGTCATCACCAGGTCGGATCTTCCCAAATTCGCAGCCAACAATCGCGAGGCAGGAAGTCCAGAGGAAAACAAGTCCGTCGTGCAAGGAAGCATCGCCTACTTCGGGACGTACTCGGTGAGTGAGACAGATAAGACCATTACCACCCACATTGAGAGCTGTACGTTCCCGAATTGGAACGGGGCCGAGCGAAAAGCAGCTTTCACCATTTCCGGGGATAAACTCAGAACTACCGTCATCTCTGGGCCGTCCACTAGCATCGGTACGGGAACTGCTCACCTGGTCTGGAAGCGCGCCAAATAGGATCGGCACAGCATCACGACGCGCCTGCTCGCAAGAGCACGCGATGTAGATGGACCCACGCACCCGAGTTTTACCAGGCTCGAAAGTAATGGTAGACCGTGCCGGACGGTGGAAATTCGCGTGGCAACAGTCGCCACTGGCAGCCTGTCCGCAAAACGTAAAAGATGGCTGCGCCGGAGCCGCTCGCGCGAAAGATCGTTCAGACCGTTCGCGCTGGCGATATACAATGGTGGAGTTTCGTACTGCTCTCCCGGCTCGAGCACTAGCTCTCCCGGGAGAAAAAGTTCCCCGGCCTGAACGAGGAGATCACCATGCGGTGAACGGTCAACAATCCATCTCCAGTTGCCGCTCCAACCGAGATGGAAACCAAAGACGGCCCCGTGTTCCTGGCCAAAACCTGCATCGCCGGCAATTAACCCCGGAAAGTATTCATGCGAGGTACGACCATAACGGTTTTCAAATCTGTATTGGCCAACTTGTTGGAAAGCTTCGATCCCCAATAAACGACCTCGGGGAATTCCTGGTCGGGAACGGTGACCGCTAGGCTTTGCGTGAGCGAGTCGAGCTGCAGAATGTCCATGCTAACCGGTAAAAGCTCTTGAGACTGCAACACGTGCTAGTAATATTGTCAAAAATTACTTTTGGCTTTTTGCGCGATTCTGGCATTGATGGTTTGGGCATCGACGAACTTGCCAGTACGACATCTGAATCATTCATAGTTCGCCCACAAGCATGTTCGAGCACTTTCGACCAATCCTCCAGGGCGAACTCGGCAGTCGCGATCTCTTTGACTTGACCTTGCTGTTTTTGCGGTAAAACTGGACGTATTTCGGGGACCGGGTTGGATTTAAACAGATAAAGGGGATAGATTTGCTGCCATGATCGTGCGACCTGATGCCCCGCCTTTGACGGTCGAACACTATCGAAATCTTCCCGAAACCGGACCACGGTACCAACTTGTTGACGGAGACCTTTACATGGCGCCAGCGCCGAACCGGTATCATCAGGACATTGCCCGTAACCTCGAATTCATTCTTCTGCGCTATCTTGCAAGCAACCCCATCGGAGTGCTTTACCATGCTCCTTTCGATGTCTATCTGACCGAAACGGATGTGTTTCAGCCTGATATCGTCATCATCTTCAACGAGAACAGGCATATCCTTACGGAGGCGGGTGCGGAAGGTCCACCGGATTTCGTGGTCGAGATATTATCTCCAAAGACGCGCACGCTTGATCTGGAAAACAAGAAGAGAACTTATGCGAGACTGGGGGTGAACGAACTCTGGATCATCGATCCCGTACCGTGTGAACTCTCTCGGTTCGCATTCGAGCTGGACCGCGAGAATCCAATCCAGCGGTTCGCTGGCAAGGAGAAAGTGATGACGCCGCTTTTGCCAGGGCTGGTCGTCGAACTGGAAGAAGTGTTTCGACAGTAGCAGCACCTTTGCAAACTGCTCGGGGGTTTCGATCGATAAACCATGAAGCTGCCGAATATATTTAGGGAGAACACGGTTCCTGTCTTCTAAGAGAAACAATCCCAAATCCGCCTTATCTTCGCGCCATTCCAACCTGCGCCCACCCTTGCCGGTCCTGAGCGTCATGGCCCCGCCGCAGGGGGCGCAGAAGCAGATGCCCGTAAGGAAAGTGGGGTCACTGACCGCGCGGGCCAGCGTTACCTTAGTGGCAGAGACCTGGGATGGAGGGAGCGGCGAAGAACCCGAACAATTCATAGTGCTCAGCGATCTGGCGGTCCGGTCCTGGCGTGATCCGGTAGTCGCGAAGATATTTAGAAAGCTTGATGACGGATGGCACGCCCACCTGGTGGCATTGCTGGAACGTGGCATCCAGCAGGGCATATTTCGAAACAACCTGAATGTGCCGCTGTGCGCGCGGGCGATGATGGTGGCCCTGAGAGGTATCGGCTATCAATCCAGAGCACGAGCATCCAAGTTTCCTTGGCCGCTCCTCAGACGGCCCAATGCCGCCAGCAGCTAACAGAATACTTCCTTAAGCGCTCTTAGTGAATCGCGCAGTTGACCCCCAAGAAGTGGATCAGAGTAGTCCCGGCCAATTTTAGGCCCGGGCATCTCGAGGTAACCTACCACGTTATCAATTGGCCACCGGCTGGCATTTCGCGCAATGACTTCGCGCACTTGCACCAGCTTCACAATGCCGCGGGAAAGCTCTTCAGGCCCGAATCCAAAGGTACTGTTAAATACAGCATCGGTGTTCTTGAAGTGGAACTCCGCCATCCAAGGAATAGCAAACTCGAAGAGCTCGATGTTACCGTAAATGACATTCCGGTGCACATCGGCGACACCGTGAGAAATGTCGCCGCAGAGATAGACGGGGGAGGTTGAATCCAGGTGTTGACGATGGTATGCGGCCGCGGTCTCCATCATGCCTCGGATTTCTTCGGGAGTGGAAGGGGGTTCGCTGAGGCAGGACATTGGCTCTAGCGTGATTCCCTTCAGACCCAATTGACGTGCCAAGTGCATCAGCTCATGCAAGTTTCGGTGGAAACAGATGAGGCCAGCGGTTTTAGTATCAGCGCGATCTCGATAGATCGCGCCCGGATTCCACCCGCAGAAGTCCACGCCGAGCAAATACGCCACTTGCAAGAAACGTTCGCAGCTACGACGTGCTGCCTTTTCCATATACGGATCGCCGTAGAAAAACCCGCCTAATTCACGATGGGCCGTGAAAAGACTTCGGAGCACGAGTCCCCGCGTCATTGCTTCCTGGCGGAGATTTATGAACCACGCATCGTCTAGCTTATAGAGCTCAAAAAATGAGCCGATCTGTACCTCGCATACTCCCTCCTCCGCGAGCAAATCAAAAAGCCATGGGTAGCTGTAACGGGTTTCGACCGGATCGGTCTTGAGACCCAACCCCAGTTTCATACATTGGCCTCAGGCGTAATGTCAAAGATCACCTTGTTATGAAAACCCTTGTGATGGACGAGTTCGTCGAAAATTCGTGGACCTTCCTCAAGCGGTAACTTGTCAGTGATAAGCTGCGCTACCACCAACTCTCGATCCAAATACTTCAGTACCGTTGTCCAATCATCGCGACCCGAGGGTGTGATCTTACTGTTCCACGTGCCGAGGATCGTTAGCTCTTTGCGCAGGATGTTCGAGAAATCCTTCTCTCCAATCTTAAACTCACCCACAATATTGCCCATGAAGAGAACTTCACCGAAAAAACCCGCCGCCTGAATGGCTTGAAGGAAGGTAACTGGCAACCCGCACGCCTCAATACTCCGTTGCACGCCAGCGCCGTTGGTGGCTTTGATGACCGCTTCGACTGGATCATTCTCCCTGGCGTCGATCGGGATAAACCCCATGGTCGAGCAAACGCTCAACTTTTGCGTATCCACATCAACGACAAAAACCCGGTCGCATCCGTGAATTCGCAGCCACTGAGCAGCGAGATTGCCGATTGGTCCCGCGCCAAAGACGATGGCATCATCCCCCGCCTGACAATGAAGGCGTCGCACCCCGTGCAGCGCGACCGCAGCGGGCTCGGTCATCGCAGCATGTAGCAAATTCACGTGAGCGGGCAAGGGAAAAAGGTTCCATTCCGGAACGCGTAGATACTCAGCAAAAGCGCCGTCACGTCGCGAGCCATAGTAATCGTAGGCATGCGCCTGCGCATAATCGCCTGTCTGGCAGGCAGGATCCCCGATAGGATCCTTTGGGATGA
>CAZMNG010000404.1:0-4810 GCA_964567505.1 uncultured Chthoniobacterales bacterium | reverse complement strand
CAATAAAGTTTTCATTCCTGTTCGTGACGGTTGTGCGTCCATATTACAAATCGCTTGCTATTCCAAGTGAGACCCGAAGTGACCGGTCGATGAGCGGTGACACTCTTTGGTAATGATCGACCTGGAACCTCTGTACTCCGATCGCCGTATCCTGGCCGAAAAACCCATCGAGGAGGCCGGCGTAATATCCGCGATTTCGCAAGGCGATCTGGACTTTGCGGACGAGCGCAGGGCTGGGAGAATAATTCGCGTGAAATACGGGCGGCGGGACCTGCTCATCAGAACACGCTCCCAGAGAAACAGCGACTCCGATCAGAAGCACAAGCCGTGATATTTCTGACATATTTCTCTTTCCACGCTTCTTATTAGTTCGTTTCTGTTCGCGCGCTAATGGTCCATCGTCGTTCATCACTCGATTTTAGGGGAAACAAACACTCGGGAGGCTAAACTAATCCGAGGCGACTGGCAAATTCAATTGGCCTTTCGCCTGAACTTTGGACATTTCCAACGCCTGATAAGATCGCCGGGTCGGCGCCTGAGCTCCCGGCACCACCCGAAACAATCCGAACAGAAGGCCGCAGCGCGGCGAAGCCGCCAGCACAGGGGGACGCGGTGTCGGTGCACCGGCGTGTTAAGGGGCCAAGGTAGAACAGGCGTCTCTGCCTGTTCAATTGCATGGTGGCCGCGCACTTGAGCACCCATTCAAAAATTTAGCCCAACGGTAATCTGAGCGCCATGCAGGGATAGCTGATACAGGAAATCGTTAGCGTTTGCATCGCGGAAATCGTCGTAAAGATAGCGATAGCCGACCTCGGAATAAATGTTACGGGTAATTTGGCATCCCAACGCTGCGTACGCCTGCACAGCAATGTCGGACCCGATTCCGAACCCGCCGACGTCGCTTTCAGCTGTCAGATAAAACGCCTTGCTCAAATTGAAACGTCCTCGTAATCCGACCAAAGGATCAACCCAGCGATCATAAAACGAAAAGCTTCGATTCAGCTGACTCGTCAGACTATTAGCAACCTGGGCTGCGATCTGGGATTTTAACTGATTAACTCTGGCCTGAGCGCCGGTTCGGATGGCCGCCGCGAGCTCCGGGTCCTGACTCGCGACGAAGGATTGAAACCGGTCTCATTCAGCGTGATCTGGTCGCCGGTAAGAAACTCATGGACGGCCGAAACTTTCAAGTATGGCTCGATCTCGATGCCGTTGGCGAAGGCAAAATGCATACCCGCTCTCAAACCCAACCGACCTTGAAGTGAGTACTGATCAGAGCCTTCGACGATCAAACCGTTCGACGCGCTGTAATTGTTTCCAGCCTCCCAAACCCCGGCCAACTGCGCTTGCGGCTCAATAAAAAATCTACCCGCATCGAATCGTATTCCCAATTCCAGGGACCCCCCCAGCGCCGGAATGCTGTAATCTCCGGTGGAGCTGCTTCCGTCAGATGCAGGTGTGTTAAAATAGTTCCAGAGCTGGGTGTACTTGAGAACCAGATCGGCGTACCAGCCTTTTGGATTCATCCAGGTCGTGTACGCCCCCACGCTAAGAGCATTGGTCGAACCGTTACCGCCATCTAGAAAATTGCGCGAAGCGTTGAAGTAACTTAGAAAGCCGCCTACGTAGAGATCACCGTTCAATGCAGCAAAGCGCTTATCGGCTCCAAGCTGAAAGCCTCCCGTATTTTGATCAAATACGCGGCTCGCCTGGTCGTTGATATGCATTCCATTGCCGAATCCGGTAACCCACGTGCCAAATGTTAGAGGCGCTTCCTCAGGAGGCACTGGCGGCAGGATCGCCTTGCCGGTGGAATCTGCCAAAGCACGGCCTTCGCTGCCCAGCAGACGCAACTCGCCGAGCCGCTGGAGCAGCGTATCCATGTCCGCATAAAACAAAGGAACCCCCGCTGCGTAGGTCCCGATCGCGGCGTTAGCCGCGTTACTCAGAGCATCAACCGGTGAAAGACCTACCGGAGCGTCGATTGAACCTGGGGCCTCGTTACCTGACCGCGTAACCTGATCGCGCACGATCCTGTCTGCGCGGACGAGATATTTCACTTACAGTTAACATATGCAATCGGCCGGTAGGCGGGAGCGTCGACGCTGGAACGTCGGCGCCCCGGAAGGCTTTACTCTGTGGCCAAAGGCGGGACCTCCTGGACCCTGACGACCGGCGGTGGATCCCACTTGCCGGTCAGCGCTTCGGACTTCGGAGCATAGAGGCGCATGCAGAGATTGAAGGGCCCCTTGGGAGCGGGAAGCCAGTTGGCTTCCTTTTCCGCACCTGGACTCTCGTTCTGAAAATAAAGGTCGAGCGACCCGTCCGGATTGTACTGGAACGGCATCCAGCTGCTGACGGCGAAACGGTAAAGGTTATTAGCGACCTGATAGCCTTCCCGGTCATAGAGTGTGATCGACCAGAAAGCGTTCACTGGCGGGATGGTCGCATTGTCGAAGTGGATTGTGTACTTGTTCGCACCGTCGAGCGGCTTACCAGAGTCGTCGCCCAGATTGAGCGGGTAGATTGCATCCTCGGGCAGGTTCGCACCGAGGCCTAATTGCGTGACAATGGCGCGTTTGAGGTAGTAGTTGCCATAAACGCCCATCGTATCGGTGTTCATCGACCAGCCGTTGACGATCCTGGCCACGCTCGCGACCTTCCACTTCATCAACGCTTGCGCGCCCGCCGGCGCCCTCTCGAGCGCCTTCTTTACGACGGGATCGACCTTGTCAATGTCAAAGCTCTTCCCAATCTCGATGCCGATGCGCTTGATCAGCGCGACCATCGGCTCGTCGGTGATGTGCGGGGGATTCAATTTAATGAGTTCTGCCGCGTAGGCGAAGAACTTGCCGGCGGGCATCGTGTCGACCTGGGTTTTTGGCGGAGTCTTCATGTCAACCGTCGGATCGATCTCGACCTGGAGCGTCTCGGGCGCCTTTCCCCATTGCGAAAGCGGCGTGATCTTGTAGCCTGCCTGGATCTGATGAACCGCGTCGTAGTCCTGCGGACCGTCGGTCTTCGTGCGACCGATGATCCAAACGTAAGGCGTCGGGGCATCGATGCGCTGGATGCCTTTCGGGAGCTTGAATTCATCAATGAGCCGATCTCTCAAATCGGGCCGCCACCCCGGCGGAACGACAATAAAATTGCCAGCCTCCGTCCCGGTCGTGCGCCAACCCGGCGAGGCGAACACATCCGTCCACATGTCGAGCATCGGCAGCAGGTAATAGCGGCCGCCCGTATCGGGAACTGACACGATCACCGGCTCCTTAGTCAGATCGAGCCATCCGGAGGAGTAGAGCGTGTCGAAATTCGGCCGAACGACGACTTTCATGTCCGCCGTGGGATACTCAGGAATGTTTGCGAACGAGTTCATTGGGCCACCAAGTCCCTTCCCCTGCTCAACATTGGTGAGTTGTTTGCGGGTTAAGTCCATCGTGACGAGCGAGTAAAAATAGAGGTACGCGTCGACCCCGATCGCGTAGGCCTCCTGCTCAGCGGCGGCTGATTGCGCGTGCGCCGTTTCTATTGAAACCGGTGCCAACGCGACCATGAGGAACAAAATCGCCATTCCGAAACACGGCGACATGATCCTGGTTAATGGGAAGGTTTTCTTATTCATGGAACTGCATGTCGAGCTCTAGGGGGGGTTGTGCTTTGCCAGGGGGCCATCATAGACAGTGTAACTTGGCTACGGAAAGGCTTTAAAGACGAAAAAAGGGTGCGCGTTAGACAAATTGGTTCCCAGGGATCGCAAAGTTTACGAGAATGCGATTCGTCGCGCTATTAGACCAAAGGCCAATATGGTCAGATGTTGGAAACAGAGGAGCACTTATAACATGGCTCCCGAGCAGATTTTTCAACGCACGTTTTCGCACCTCTGCAGATGGCTGGTTCGATTGGGCTTCTGGTTTGTGTGCCGGACGAAGATCATTTACTTTGGCAGGCTCCCGAGCGAAACCGGTTACATTCTCGCGAGCAATCATATCAGCCATTTCGATCCTCCGCTTATTGGCTCCCGGTTCCGCCGGTACGTAGACTGGATGGCGATGGAGGAACTGTTTCGAAGACGTCAGATCGCGATCTTGTTGGAATGGCTGTGCGCGTTCCGAGTGCGCCGAGACGGGACCGACCGGAACGGAATCCGTACTGCGGCAAAGAGGCTTGCAAAGGGGCGAGTCGTTGGAGTTTTCCCAGAGGGCGGCATCCGTGCAGGCAAAGGCTCTGTGCTCGAAGGAGCTCCAATGTGGCCTGGCGTAGGCGCGCTGTGCGTACTATCGGGCAAGCCGATCGTTCCAAGCGTCATCATCGGAACGGATCGATTGTACAACAAGAAAAACTGGTTTCGGTTCCGCAGGGTCGCGGTCTGGATTGGGGTAGGAGAGAAAATCAGTCCTCCCGCCAATATGCCAAATCGAGATGCGAGGGAGTTGGTTCAAAAGGCGCTTTCGGAAGCATTCCTCGCGCTGAAGGAACGGCTAGTCCGTGAGTTTCGCCTGGCTGAAACAGATTTGCCAACGACTCCGCAGGCGAGAAAACGAGAGGACTATCTCCCTTGACGAGCGGCACAGGAAACCGATTTGGAAGGCTGGTCCGCAGCAGTACCGCGATCGGAATGGATGCCGTCATGTGTGCGTTGATCAATGGCGTCCAATGGCAAATGCGTGGTCACACCTGTACGCTGGAGGAGCTTAATACTTACCTTTCCACTTGCGAGCCAATTTCACGCGAGCTTTTCTATCAGGTCCATGAGGTGCCGGAATTCGTTCGGGCTGGGAACTTTCTCCAATGGCGCAGTCCGGTTTTA
>CAZMNG010000403.1:937-4813 GCA_964567505.1 uncultured Chthoniobacterales bacterium | reverse complement strand
TGGTTGCAACCACCGGCGGTTCATGGGGCTATATCTATGACTGGGGTGCACAGAGCAAGAACCCAATCCCGAATGTCACTGAAGTCGTCGGCACCTGGGAGGTTCCCGGCAAGACGGGAGACCTGCACGTCCTTGTCGATCTCGAGAGTCCATGGGCCGTTAACTCAAAGTCACCTGATGTCGCGCTCGCCAAGAAGGTCATGCTAGAGCTTGGTTCGGTTAAAGCAGGTGTGGCCTACGCGCAAAATCTGGGCAATATCCCGGGGCGCACCGACGCGGCGGCTGATCCAGACTTCCAAAAGTTAACGCCGCTGGTTCCAATTCTCGCTGCTTTGAAGAACGGAACGGGAACCTATCTGAAGACCGCCGAGGGCTTCTCCGCGGTTGCCGAAGGTGTGTCGCGCGCGACCGAGGCACTGCTTCGCAAGCAGACTGACGCGGCTGGCGCTCAGAAGATCCTGGTTGACTATGTCAAAGAGGTTCTTGGCGACGACGCCGTGAAGTAATTCTTCGGAAATCGCGTAACTGAAGACGACTGCTCCGCGGTCGCCTCCGGTTTTTCCGCAAGACTCGGCTCAGTCGTGGACTATCCGCAATGGCAAGCTTATACAATGAACTATTTTAAACGCACCTCCTGGCAGGTTCAGCTCCTCCTTCTGCCTTGTGTCCTCCTGATCGGCGCTCTCGTCGTCTACCCGGCGATTTACTCGATCTATTTGAGCCTTACAAATGCTTCGCTGGTCGGAGCGGCGGCAACTAACCCGCGTTTCGTTGGAATGCGCAACTATATACGTCTGTTTGCCGACGGGGGCTTCTGGCATTCTCTGGTTGTTACCTTCTGGTTTGTGCTTGGCTCGGCCGTGATCGGCCAGTTCGTCCTGGGACTCGTTTCCGCCGTTCTGCTCCGTCGGCCGCTTCGCTTCAAAAACTTGTTCAACTCAATCATCCTGTTACCGAATGCCGTGCCTGAAGTGGTCGCCGGCTATCTATGGATTTCCATGCTGGCTGGCGGCGAACATTCGACCCTGAATCGGTTGCTGGGCTGCTTGGGGATCCCGTCGGTGCGCTGGTTGGAGCAGATTCCACTGGCCATGATCATTGTTGCTAACACCTGGCGTGGCGTTGCCTCGGCCATGATCCTGATGATGGCGGGTCTAAGCTCGGTGCCTCCTGAGATCTATGAAGCGGCCCGGATCGACGGTGCCTCACCGCGCCAGATCTTCCGGTCCATCACGCTTCCGCTGATAATGCCGAACATATTCCTTTACATGTTGGTCTCGACTGTCACGACCATCTCGATTTTCGGCTTCATCTATGCATTAACCCGCGGGGGCCCTGGCAACGCCACCGAGATTATTGGTATCTACATTTACAATCAGTCCTTCACCGCCTTTCAGCTCGGGTACGGTTCGGCCGTGGCAGTGGTCACCCTCGCCATTTCGATGGCTATCGGCTTGGTCTACGTGCGTGTTCTCAGAGTCAAGGTTTAAAGTCATGAGCAAATCGAAACCTGCTGTTCTCACGCTTTTTGGTCGTGATGCGGTTGCCTATGCAACGCTTTCCCTGATCTCACTTTTCTGTGTGATTCCCTTCGTTTGGTTGTTTCTGGCCTCCTTCGATGGAAACGCTTCGCTGTTCCTTCGCTGGCCTAGCTCTTGGACACTTAACAACTATATCGGCATTTTTGTGCGCGAGGGGGGCGCTCGATGGTTCTTCAACTCGTCTGTGGTTGTCGGGACTGCTACAATCATCGTCCTGATATTCTCCGGGTTCGGTGGTTACGCGCTGTCGCGGACAAACGCGTGGTGGAAACGGCCGTTCCTCTACGCGATCGTTTTAGTCCGCGTCGTGCCACCGCCGGCTCTAATTGTGCCGCTATATCAGATTCTACTTACCGGTAATGACGCGGTCGGATCATTTGTCCGCAGTTTCCTAAATCCCGATTGGGTACGCCCGGTGATGCTGGTCTTCGGCTTAATCGATGGATATTTGGGCCTGATTCTAGTCTTTGCGGCCATGCAGTTGCCGCTCGCGCTCTGGATCATGAAAACCTACTTCGACAGCATCCCGCTCGACTATGAAGAGGCGGCGCTCGTCGACGGGGCAACCCTGTTCCAGCGTATTCGCCACGTGATCGCGCCGCTCGCTCTTCCGGGCCTCGGTGCGGCTTGCATCTTTGCATTCATTTCCGCATGGGGCGATTTCCTAATGCCGCTCATCTTGCTCTCTTCATCCGAGCTTCAGATGTTGCCACTCGGACTGTTTCGCGCTTTTCTGCGCGTCCAGGAGATTGACTACGGCTTCTTGAGCGCACTGGCGATCCTCTACATGCTACCGGCCGTGATCGCCTTCGGATTTGCCCGCCGCTATTTCGTCCAGACGTTCTCCGGCGGCGTCAAAGCCTGAGCTGTAGAGCGGCCCCTGCTTTCACCCAAAACTCAAAATGCAAAACGAAGCAACTATCAAGATAACAATCTGGAACGAAGCCGCCACGAGAAGCTCCATCCCAACGTTGAAGCGATCTACCCGAGCGGCATCCACGGCGCGATTGCGCTGGGCCTAAAGGATGAGGGTTTTGCAATACGTTTTTGGACCTGGACACGAAACCTTTCCGATTTACCACAACGCCCATGTCCATCGCGTCATTGCCAACGCTATCCGATGGGCAAAGCAGCCCCATACCGATGGGCTCATTTTGAGCAACTGGCATCGCGCGGTCCCGATTGGTTGACTTCCGGCGCTGCGTGCCGTTAGCATTCCCGAAGAACGCAAACCAAAATTGAACTGGATCCGCAAAATAGGCGGTTGGTCGCGAATCATGAACCCCGGGCTTCGTGTGCTAAGTATATCAGCCGGGGCCGCCCTGTTGATTGCGACAACCGCTTCGGGCCAGCAGGTTGAGCCGAGCCCAGCAGCGACCCCGCAACCGGAGGAAACAGCCACTCCGGCCTCAGGCCGGCAGACGCCGGCGCCGGCTGTTTCGCCGAGTCCGGAGCCGCAGCAGACGCCAGAGTTGCTTCCGGGCACAAACGCTTTGCCACCGGTACCGAGTGCCCTGCCTCCGCTGCGCGATCTGATCCCGGAAGGTATGAAACCTGTCATCCCGGGTTCTCTGCTTCCGAGCCCTAATTCCGCAGAACAATCGGAGAAGGACAAAATCCGGTTCCGCGAAATTCGAACCGTCGCCGTGCGTAACCCGTACGCGATCTATCTTCTGCGAAGAGCTCAGAGTGAGCCGACTGACGAACTCAAGCGCGAATATCTGCGAGTGTACTACCTGACGATGTGCGACGAAATGCGGGAATTGGAACCGCGGCTCAAAGGGATGATTGACGCGTTCGAGAATTTGAATGTCGGACGTTCGGCGCCGACCGGCCAGCGACCGACGATACCCGGCAGAGACATACCCCGCTACAAAGCGATCGAAGGATTCTGATAGCGACGAAGGAAAAGTTTGTAAACTTGCAGCAGACTTGCTGTCCTGAGGGCGAGGATGGACTCGCCGGACGATGAGCTGCTCCTGCAAGAGCAGAAGCTGGTGGATTTGTACCCGCTTGCGCGCGAGGTGCCTAACATCGATGCGGCTGTGGCCGAAATCGCGCGTTATTCGGCGGAGCTAACCCTCCCTCAAGGCACCATCCACGTCATCAGCGACATTCACGGCGAAGATCAAAAATTGCGCCACGTCATTAATAACGCCTCAGGCACTTTGCGCCCGCTCGTCGAGCGACTGTTTCAGGAGCACCTGACTCCTCCTATCGAAATCACGACTTGTCCGAGCGATTCCCAACTTAATGATGGCGGCTGGTGATTTTGAGATCGATTCGGAAGGCCTCGCCCAAGAGCGCATTGCCGAATTCTTCAGTGTCTATCCTG
>CAZMNG010000403.1:0-927 GCA_964567505.1 uncultured Chthoniobacterales bacterium | reverse complement strand
TGCTGTCCTTAGGCCAAGGATGGATTCGCAGGACGATGAGTTGCTCCTGCAAGAGCAGAAGCTGGTGTTCAGTGTCTATCCTGCATGATCGCCGCGACATTTTCCTGAGTCGCTATCTGGCCTCCTCCGGGCACATGCACCATGACCGCGATACAAATCGACTGAGCGACAGGTGGATGCTCAAATTCAAATGCGATTCCCTCTTTGCCGGCGTCGTAAACCGTGGGGATATTGTCAACCGGGGCGGCGTCCGGGAATGACTTCTGGATTTGACTAAGCGTACTACCGACAGAAATTCCCTCGGATGTGCGGTACCGCTTGGAGGTGGTTCGAATTAAATCGATCGTCACACCGCCGGATGGCTGTGCGTCGATGACCCCGTTGCTCGTTGTATGAATGAAGAGGGTGTCGAAAAGGCCGCCGGGTCTCGGGAACTTCCAAACGAGCCGCGTTTGCGACATCCCCTCGTCATGTGCATACGGTTTCGGCAGTTTGCGCAATGTCTCTGCTCCATTACTCCCAAGCGGTATCGCTCCCATTGCGACACCGGGAACAATCGGTGCCGTGTGGTGAGCGACAGGGCCGGCATAACAAACCGCGGAAACACCCGCTGTCAGTACGATCAAACGCGCGATATCCATCTTGAGCGCAGAATAGCTCGGCCATCGCCCGGCTTCCACCGACTTTGCGGCCGCCCGCTCTTGACGATCAACACGCTCTGCACACCATCGTAGGACGCAGGCAAAAGTAGGATAGGCGTCCCGCCTGTCTACTTCTCGCTCCAGGCGTGCCATCCAACCGGGTAAGAGGCTAGTGGGTATCGAATCCAATCTCTCAATCAAACCGGAAAGAAAGTCTCGGGTCTGGATCACGCGCTGAAGTGCGAGACCCCTGGACAGCTGAGACGGCCATCCTACATTGATCTCT
>CAZMNG010000402.1:0-4825 GCA_964567505.1 uncultured Chthoniobacterales bacterium | reverse complement strand
CGGTTACGAAGACCCATATCTTACTGATACGGGTCGAGAGAGTCCGGCAGCCGCCTTGGCAGCCGCCGGACCGAAAAACAGCCAACTGGCTCCGGCCCAAAGGGTTGCGATGAAAATGGGCCGACGGCGGTCCAGCAGCCGCCGGATCGGTCACGTATCGATTGAGACACGCTCCCTCCTCGCGTCCGGCAACTGCCGGACCGGCGGCCCATTTTGATCGCAACAAAGTACCTCTTATTTCGGGGACAGGACACTAGAGGATGAAGGACGAAAGGTGAACCTCGAACCGTGAGATCTCAGGTTCGGCGCCGCAAGAACCAGATCTGACTTGCCCAATCGCTTTCGGCGGTGTCCTGGGAAAGTTTGTGGAGAGCGCGAATCAACCCGCCAACGTCAGAGGACGGAATAGTCTTGTTATCTACGAAGATCACGCCGCAATGGTCACGGCCCGCCTCCATCCACGTTTTGAGCACGGGCGGGATCGTTTTCAGATCATACGTAACCAAGATCAGATTTTGGGCGCGGGCTTCTTCCAGAATCGCCTCATCGGCCATGCCCAAAAAACGCCCATCCTCCCAGTCCGCAAGGCTACAGACTGTGAGGTTTTTGCATTTACGACGAAGGCCTACGGCAACATCTGGGGAGATCTGCTCGTCGAGCAAAAGTTTCAGCATGGCCCTATTTCTCGGGCCGGTCAGCGACAATAAACTCCTTAGCCTGCGGAAGTATTTCTGACAATGCTTTAAAGCTTACCGAGTCGTTGTCGGCCATGGCGTCGTTGATCTCGTCTGGAAACGCTTTTGTGTAATTGAAGGCTGCCTTAACCTTCGCTTCAGGCCAGCGAAGATGCTTCGCTACACCGCTGACGCAATCGAGCTCCGCTTTTAAATTGTCGCTGCCGAGCGAGGATTTCGATCTGCGCGCATACTCGCGGGCCAGCATCATGACTTCCCAGACGGCAAGAGAACTTCCCTGAATGTAGGCAAGTCGCCCCGCTACAGAATCACGGAAATCGATAAAAGCGAAATCAGCTCGGCGTAAGCCTTCCTCCACCAACCTTGCGCTGGCATCGCTGGGAGTCCAGCCGTGTCGAGCGGCCATACGCTTCAAGCGTTCACCGCTCTTGTTGGAGAGCCGCATACTGATAACCATCGAGCTCTTTGTTTTCATCCGAAACCCTTACAATGTAGCTTGTGTAGGCAATGTTGGCAATCCTCCACTCTTCCCGCCCCGTGTGGGCGGTTGGCGAACGCCGTTCGCCATCCTCACCTGATCCCCGAGATCTGCCAGAGAACGTCTCGCTGGATTCCGTCAGGCAGGAACCAGAACGGCGGACTGATAAGGTCTGCGACAGGGTCGGCAAACTCTTTTAGCGACCCCTTGAGTCTAAGGAACAGGCGCATCCGCTTGTTCAGCCACCACCGGGCCAGGCGATTGCGCCGCAGGAACTCGTAATGATTGATCACAGACGGCGAAGAATGCCGGCGAACAACGTTGCAAAGCTCGACCCAGCGTCTGTCACCGCCCGTCCCCGATTTGTGTGCGTCATGGATCCGGTACCGGGAGAGCACCGCATCGGTTGGGATAAACCGGCAGATTCTGGATGCCCGCAGCAGCCATTCCCAGTCAAAGCTGTAATGCAAAGTTTCGTCGAGCGGTCCCACAGCTGCCCAGGCTTTTCGTGTCCAGAAGACGCTCGGTTGATCGAAATAATCGACCACCTCCAGCAATTGACCGCTGAAAGGCAATGCAGGACGCAATTCGGATTTGCCGGTCCGATCGTCAAAGAGCTCGCATCCACCATATGCGACAACCGGTTCGTCTAATCTTCCCCGAAAAAATCCCGCGGCCGTGGAAAGCGTCGCGGGTAAATGCAGATCGTCGCTGTTCAGCCAGCACAAGATATCACCCGAGGCCCGCCGGAACCCTTCGTTAATCGCCGCAGCCTGGCCGGTGTCCTTCTCAGAACGCCAGAAATTCAGCTCTGCGCCGTACTTTTTCAGAACATCGACGGTCCCATCGGTGCTAGCTCCGTCAAATACCGAATACTCCAGATTCGGATAGCTCTGGTCCAGCACGCTCCGAATCGTCTCTTCGATAAAGCGCCCCTGATTAAAGGTGGGCGTGACCACTGAGATTTTCGGCAGGTTCATCGATGCAAGCTGTCTGAACCCTATGAAGTGACACAAAGTACGCAGATGCAAGAAAAGCGAGGCACAGATTACACAGACTTTGTTTTTCGATCGGCCGCCGGTTACTGTGACTTTGTGAAGAATGTCACGGTATCACTCCCTGACGAAGTTTATCGTAAAGCCAGAATCAAGGCTGCTGAACGAAATGTTTCGCTGAGTTCTCTAGTGCGGGACTTCCTTGAATCGCTGGCACAAGAGGAGGGAGAATTTAAGCGTTTGGAACGGCTCCAGGAAGAATCCTACGCAAAAATTGAACGCTTCACCCCTTCGGATCGCGTAAAGCGCGAAGAACTCTATCGCCGTGGGAACCTTCGCCTTTCCTGAATCTGTGTAATCTGTGGCTCTCTCCCTCTTATATCCGTGTAATCTGTGGCTCGCCTTTCCTGAATCTGTGTAATCTGGAACTTCCAACCCGGAACCTCAAACCTCAACCGCGCTAAGCGGTGAGATCCAGCCAGTCAGGGTTCCTCTCCGCGTGATCGGCTATCTCGTCCAGAATCGACTCGAGCGGCCGGCGCGGTCTCCAATCCCAGAGGGTCCGGGCCCGCGCCGAGTCCAGGACCATCCACGGAATATCGAACATTCTCGCCTGCGGATCCGAACCCACCTCATGCGGACCGAACCGTTCCTTGCACCAGTGACTGAGCTCCAGGAGCGACATTGACTGATCGATTCCGCCTGAGACATTGAATATCCGGCTCGGCTTCGGTTCCGGGTTCTCGATTTGTTTTAGAATCAAATCAACGACATCTGCAGGGTGCAACGCGTCCCGCACCTGCAGGCCTTTCCCGGCGAACCCGATATAACGCAGCGGTCTTCGCGCCCGCCACGCGTGCAACCAGAACGAAAAGATCCCTTGTTCCGCGGTCCCGAATTGTCCCGGGCCGGCCAGAACGCCGCACCGGTTAACCCATACCGGTACACCAAATGCCTCCCCATACTCCAGAGCGAGCGTTTCTGAAGCCAATTTGGTTGCTCCATAGAGTGAGACCGGGGCGGCGGTGCTGAATTCTTCGCTAACCCCTGCAAAAGAAAACCCCACATTTTCGATCTTGGAAAAGCAGGGTCCAAATCTGTCTCCGTCGATTTGAAGCGGTAATTCGGATAACGGCCTGATCCCATACACCCGGCTGGTGCTCAGGAGAATTAATCCCGCATTGGAACGCCGGCAATATTCCAGGATGTTCACTGTCCCGAACAGATTGTGCTCCACCAGTTGACGGCTGCTCGAGCGCTGATCAACACCTGCCAGAACGCTGGGAAGCGCCGCGGCATCGATGACCCAATCTGCGGAAGGCACCCCCTCCAGGTCGCTCGCAACACGGATATCCCCGTGAACGACCCGGATTCGTTCGATCGCAAGCCGGCGATTCCGTTCGCTACCAGGCCGTCCCAGGTTATCGAGACCGAAAATTTCTGTGTCCGGCACTGCTTCCCGGATTCGCCTTGCGATCATGCTTCCGACAAATCCGCAGATCCCGGTAATAAAAATCCTCACACTTGAGACCAAAGCACATAAGAACAGCGCAACGGAATAGAAAATGTGCCGCCCATGTTGAAAGCCACCCAGGGTCCATTTGGTGAGGGGGATTTAGGATAGTTTCGCTGGTCGATTTAAACGCTCGCGGATGAGCGGATCGAAGCAGGTGCTCCGCAGGATCAAAAGCTTATGGTGCTATGCTGGCTGCATCAGGATTGCAGCCAAATGCGAGCGCGAACTTGGCGCGGTTCACACCCGCCTAGGACACAGAGCAATGCAGACAGAGCACCCATCATTCCCTTGCCTTTTCTTTGCCGGTGCGGCTGTTAGACTTGATTGATCACTCTCATGTCAACTACGACGCCGGACACAACTGCCGCCAGGCTCAACTGCCTCAGCGTTATCATCCCGGCCCGCAACGAGGAGGGGTGCATCGCCTCAACCGTCGAGCATCTGACCGTTGAGCTGCGTCTCCGCGAAGTGCCGCACGAAATTGTAGCGGTTGACGACGGAAGCAGCGACCGGACATGGGAAATACTGCAGGAGCTGCAAAACCATATTCCGGCCCTCGTTACTATCCGGAACCAAGGCGAACACGGATTCGGCCGGGCGGCGATCTGCGGCCTCGATCATATGCGCGGAGATGCGGCAGTGATCATGATGGCCGATGAATCGGATGATTGTCGCGATGTGGTCCGGTATTGGGAGCGATTGAACGAGGGATGGGATTGCGTCTTCGGCAGCCGGTTCATCAAGGGTGGCGGAACGATCGATTATCCATGGACCAAACTGGTTTTGAACCGGTTCGCGAACAAATTTCTGCAACTACTCTTTAACATCGCACTAAACGACACGACGAACGCATTCAAAGCGTACCGGAAAACTGTCATCGACGGGTGCCGGCCATTGATTGCTCCACACTTCAATCTGACCGTTGAGATTCCGTTGAAAGCAATCGTGCGTGGGTACTCCTGGACGACTATCCCCATCACTTGGCGCAACCGCACAAAAGGAGAATCCAAACTCAAAATTAAGGAAATGGGAAGCCGCTACCTCTTCATCTGCCTTTACGTCTGGCTGGAAAAATATTTCAGCCGCGGCGACTACACAAAATCTGCGTCCGCGCGTCCAAAGTTTTAAGTTCCCGGTTGCG
>CAZMNG010000401.1:3048-4827 GCA_964567505.1 uncultured Chthoniobacterales bacterium | reverse complement strand
TTCTCAGTGTGCCGGGAAGCTCCTCTATGGAGAGTAGTCGTTCGGTGCGATCAGCCAATACTTTGACACGTACCAGCGGCCACTCCTGGCCAATCACAACGGCATATTTCGCTCGAAGCGCTTCGGCCTGCTCGAATTGCCGCCCAACCTTTGCCGGGCGGAGCGAGTAATCGACGCTCACGCCGGATCGACGCAAGCCGACGGCAAGTCCGAGCGCGTCGGCACGCCGGCTTTCGTCTGCAATGACAAGAAAGGCGCCGCGCGGAGTCTGCATCGCTGCGTTGATTCGGTCCCGGGTGTGCTCGAGTTCTTCCAGCAGATTCGTGAATGTAACGTCGCCGATCGCGAAACCGGCCGCAGGCAGATCCGTTTCCCCATCGCTGATCGCCGCGATCAGGCTGTCGTACCGGCCGCCTCCTGCGAGCGCTCGATTTTCCCGTTTGCGATCAAAAATCTCGAACACAAGCCCGGTGTAGTAATCGAGCCCGCGCACAATCGTCAGGTCAAGTTCGACATATTTATCGAGTCCGCGCCACTGTAATTCTCGAAACAGGTCACCGAATCCCGGCACCGACGCTGCCGGCGTCGCGAGAAATTCGCGCACTTCCGCGAGCCCGATTCGAAACGATGCCAATTTGCGTGTCGTCACTTCTTCGGAGTCGCGCTCGAGCTTGTCGATGATTGAGAGAAATTCCGGCAGCCGTTCGGCCGGTTGCTGATGTTCGCTCAGGAATTTTGCCCAAAGATTTCGATTATTGAGGCGCACAAAAAAGTCGTTCTCGGTCAGACCGAAGACCTCGTGCAAAGCGACCGCGAGCCCGATTAATTCCGCGTCGGCAGCCGCTGAGTCGTCTCCGATGATGTCGCAATTGATTTGATAGAACTCCCGTAGCCGGCCTTTCTGAGGCTTTTCGAAGCGGAAAAAAGGAGAAATGCTGAACCACTTGATCGGCTTTCGATAGTCGCGCGCGCGAGCCGCCACCAAACGAGCCAGGGTCGGCGTCATTTCCGGTTTCATACAGACGTCGCGATCGCCTTGCTCGACGAAGCGGAACAACTGAGTTTTCAGTTCTTCCCCGCTTTTCTTCTTGTAAAGTTCAGTCGGTTCCAGCGTCGGACCGTCATATTCCTGAAAACCAAACGAATTCGCGACACGGCGCCAGCGATCGAAGACGTAATTTCTGCGTGCACAATCCTCGGGATAAAAATCACGAAATCCAGGGAGCCGTTGCATAGGACGAGTCCGAAAGGATGCATTCAACCGGGCGAAAAGCAAACAATTCGCCTCTGCACTTTTGGAATCGTGCAATTCCTGCAAAACTCCCGTTGGCACTGAATCAGTTTAGTGCCATGTTGCGAGCCCGATGAATCCTCCGTTACTAAAGCTGATCATCCTTGCGCAACGGCTTGCGGTGTGTCGGCTGGACGTCAAAGCTCCAATTCCCGAGTGGGCGGGGGGCGAGTCGTTCCTTTCGATCAGCCGTACGCGCGACGAGCTTTCTGTGATTTGCGAGGAACACCTTGTTCCGGCCGGTGTCCAGGCCAGTCGTGGCTGGCGGGGGCTTAAAATCGTCGGGCCGCTCGATCTGGATCTTGTCGGGATCCTGGTCTCCGTTGCGGTGCCGCTCGCGCAGTCGAATGTCGGGATTCTACCGATCGGCACTTACGAGACCGATTATGTTCTCGTACGCGACCGTCACCTGAGCGAAGCGATGAAGGCGCTGCGCTTTGCCGGATTTGATGTCGTGGAAGAGGCGCCGCAGCGCTAGCCGGCATTTT
>CAZMNG010000401.1:0-2948 GCA_964567505.1 uncultured Chthoniobacterales bacterium | reverse complement strand
TTGTGGCAATCGTTCAGATTCGTTTTTCAAAGCAAACCGCCGATCGATCATTTTCATACGGCGGAAAATTTGGAATACGATAAAAGCCGGCTTTGGCGTACAGCGCGATCGATTCCGGCTGCATATTTCCGGTCTCAAGACGCATGGCATCGTACCCGAACTCGCGAGCGACCCGTTCGAGTTCCTCCAATATCAAAGTGGCGATGCCGTGACCTCTCTCTTCACGCGCCACGAACGTCCGTTTGACCTCCACGCGGAATTCATCCATTGGGACGAGCGCACCGCATCCGATGGCGTTGCTGTTGCGCCGGGCGATCAGGAAAACGCTTCTCGGGACCGACACCAGGTCTGGATCGAAGACTCCGACATCTGCTGGGGGAAAATCGTATCGGGTTCTTACATCATCGACGAATGCGGATAGCAATCGCAACGCGTCAGGGGAACGAGGATCTTCTTTCGCTATCGTAATCATTGCGTGAATTCGTCCACTCTTGTCCAATTACCCGCTCCAAAGCGACGCTAAACTTACTGCACGCGCATTTTCGTGCGAATCTCAAATCGCAAATCGTATGATGACAACAAAACGCAAGGTACCGGCGTGGCACCACTGAGCGATTGACGTTGCGGCGGTTCGGCCTTGTCGCCAGATTCACCTTCGATCACTATTCGAAGATGGGCGGACTTTCTAAACGAACGAAGATTGTCGCGACGATCGGGCCGGCAAGCGACAGCGACGAGATGTTGCGCCGATTGATCGACGCAGGGATGGATGTGGCGCGACTGAATTTCTCGCATCGCTCGGCCGAAGTGGCCAAACCCTTGGTGGAGCGGATACGCAAAGTCGCGGATGAAATGGGGGTGTTCGTTGCGATTCTCGGGGACTTGCGTGGCCCGCGAATTCGCGTTGGTGAGATGGAAAACGGCAGTATCGAACTGCAGCGGGGCCACAAAGTCATTTTGACCTCCGAAAAGGTTGTCGGCACTCCAGACCGAATCGGAGTGAGCTTCAAAGGACTCCATCGGGATCTGGCGCCTGGAGCGATTGTGCTTCTGGACGATGGAAATATCGAGCTGCAAGTTCAGGAGATTCGTGCCTCCGGAGACGTTGTCTGCGAAATCGTTCGAGGCGCCGAGCTGAAAAGCAATAAAGGCGTAAACCTGAAAAACCGGCTCGTTTCGCTTCCCTCGCTGACGACGAAGGACTATCAGGACCTCGATTTTGCCGTATCGGAAGAACTCGATTATCTGGCGCTTTCTTTCGTTCAGTCATCCTCGGATGTGCGATTTCTTAAGCAAGCGCTGGCGGAGAGAGGCGCCTCGATTCCAGTGATTGCCAAGATCGAAAGGAAGAATGCGCTTGACGATATCGAGAAGATCGTGCGCGAGTCCTACGGCGTGATGGTGGCCCGGGGGGATCTCGCGCTGGAGATGAGCTTTGAAGACGTTCCAATTGCGCAAAAGCGGATCATCCGGGTTTGTCGCGAGGAGGGTGTGCCGGTGATTACCGCCACGCAAATGCTCGAATCGATGATCAATTTCCACAAACCGACACGCGCGGAAGCCGCTGATGTGGCGAACGCGATTTTGGATGGCAGCGACGCGGTGATGTTGTCAGCCGAATCGGCCGTTGGCCGGTTCCCGGTCGAAGCGGTCGCAACGATGGCAACGATCGCAGCACGGGCTGAAGAATCCTGGATCACGGGAGAACTCCCGACGCCGCCACCCATTTCGGATCGCGCCGACCTCGAAGCTGCCGTGGGACACGCAGCACATGCGATCGCGAATTCAGTGACCGCCAAAGCAATTATTGCCGCCACAGCGTCCGGCGGCACGCCGCGGCGAGTTGCATGTCATCGACCGAAGATGCCCATCCTGGCTCTTTGCTCCTCAAAGGAAGTCTGTCGAAAGCTTGCGCTGATCTGGGGCGTTCGACCGATCCTGTGCGAGGCGGTCGGCGGTACGGCGCACCTGGTGCGACTCAGTGTCGATGCCGCGACAAAGGTGCTCGGAGCCAAGCCCGAGGATGTGTTGACGATTATCGCGGGGACTCCCTACAACATGCCCGGCAAAACAAACCTGATTAAAGTCGAGAAAATTTCTGACGCGCTGCGCGCCGGGCAAAGCGAGGTGACCGAGTAGCTTTTTGCGAGAGAAGAGCTTCAAAATCGGGCGAGCCATGTGCCTCGTGAGATTTTCACACTAAAGCTGTCTTACGGAGTATCCTGCCCGCCTGAGCTGCGCCACAACGCCATCGTCGCCCACCAGATGACCGGCGCCGACGACGACCAGGAAATTGCCGTTCTCGTGCGCGAGTCGCTCGATTTCGGGTAACCACCGCGTGTTGCGCCTCGAGAATAGAGCCTCGTGGTTTTCCCGGTCAGCTTCTTTGTTTTGATTTACCATTTGGTCCAGTACCGCCACGTCTCCGGTTTCCCACGCGTTCACGAGCTTTCCCATGATTTCGGGGTAAGCAGGTAACCCGTAGATCGTGCTTAGGAGATACCGCTCGTTCTGAGCGTTATCCATTCGACTAAAAATCTGCGCCTGATCATGGACCGTCTCAAGGCCGAGCACCGGTTTGTGAGCGGCTAACGCTTTGTGGTAAAAATACACGTCGACACCGAGCTGTTCGCTGAATCCCGCCAGGTGGAGCGCCCGCGAGTTTAGTGTCTCGGCCAGAAACCATGGTTTGTACCGTTCGACTTGTTTCAACGTCAGACCGTAAACCGGCAATACCCGCTCCAATAGCAGCACGGTTTCAAATCCGAGATTTCTCGAGAGCGAATTTCCAGGCGGATAAAAAGCTGTCCGGGCGAACGCCTGTTTGAACGTATCCTTGGTCACTCGGTTGAGGTCGATCTCAAAGGCGATTGCGTTTGCGTTGTCAAACGCGCGCTCGATGACGGGGTTGAGCGGGTAGGCCTGCTTCGGTAGAATATGAATCGACC
>CAZMNG010000400.1:0-4834 GCA_964567505.1 uncultured Chthoniobacterales bacterium | reverse complement strand
GCGGCGATGGAGCGAAAGGCACATGAGGTATTGGACGCAGCCTGGGAGGCCGGAATCCGCTACTTCGATGCCGCCAGGTCCTATGGGTTAGGCGAAAAGTTTCTCGGTAGTTGGTTGACGGTGCGCGCTGTCTTGCCCGAATCCGTCACGGTAGGCTCGAAATGGGGTTACACTTACACCGCGGATTGGAAGATCCAAGCGCAAGCGCACGAAATTAAGGAACACTCTTTGGCGACACTTCAGAGGCAACGGCGTGAAACCATGGCGCTGTTGAACGGCTATCTGGACCTGTATCAGATTCATTCTGCTACGACTGAAAGTGGCGTTTTGGAAAATCGGGAGGTTCTGCGAGAATTGGTACGCCATCGGAGTCATCGTCAAGGAAGCGCTGGCCAATGGGCGCCTGACCGACCGGAATAAGGAACCTGGCTTCGCTCCGAAACTAGCCGCTCTGCAAACCGAGGCTCAAAAAATTGGGTACTTCCATTGACGCGCTGGTTCTAGCGACGAGTCTCAGCCAACCTTTTGCGGATGTAGTCCTGAGCGGAGCGACGAATGTGGAACAACTATCGATAGCACAAGCACCGGCATGCCGATGGACAAGGGCCTGAACTTTGCTCGGCAATCGCGGGCTTTTCAAGGTTGGGGAACAGGGTCGCGTCTTTCGAGGCGACGAGCCAACTGCTCGTAAGTTTAGAAACTTCTGCGCGGTTCATCGAAACTGTTTCGATAAGAAAGATGTTGATTAATAATGCTTTGTGCATAAGTTCACTAGAAAAAACGACCTTTGAAAACCTCGACAACGAATCCGGAACCACTGCCTCCACTTCCCCCTTCGCTTCGCAAGTATGACAAGAACGGGGATAATCGCTTGAGCGATAAAGAAATTCACGACATAGAGAATTTCCCGCAAAAAGAACTCGAGCAAATCGCGGAAAACACTGCCTACTCAGTCATTCTGGAGATTCTTTCGGCGGCAAAAACCGTGCATCAGAAGTTGGCGCCGACCAAAGATATCTCGTTCAATGAATTCAGGATATTGATGCGTTTGCAGAGGGCAGAACAGGAAGGCGGTCATGTGATTCAGGAGAATCTGGTCGAGGAACTGGGGCTGAGCCCTTCTCGCGTTTCAAGCATCCTGAATGCGCTGGACGCTTCCCTGCCGCTGCCAGAGGGCCAGGCCAAGCGCGTAACGTCTCGGCCCTGGATCAAGCGGAGGGATGATCCCAATCGCAGACTGCAAAAGCTGGTGTCTCTCACGGAAGACGGGAAAAAGGTGTTGAACGCCGCTCGTCCTGAGTACAGCCGGCAGATCTACAAAGCTGTTGCAGCCGTCGGATTCAGAGATCTACTGCAGCTCAGGGTGGCCTTATTTCGTTTGAATGTTGCGCTGGATCCGAAACACACCACCATTGATGTCGGCTCAGAGGGCAAATAGGCGCACCGGTCAACGGCACCGGTGCAGTCTACAGGTACGGACAAATATCATTCACCGAATCCCAGAGGGCGTGAGGCATCGGCGCGAGGATCAGTACCAAGATTAGCAAGGCGATATAACCCACGGCCATACGGCCGGCATCCAGTGGTGTTACATCGTTCAGCGGAGGCGCGCCCCGGCCGGCTATGAAGAACACGATCAACGCCCACATCAATAGCCCTGGCCAGACAAACAACGCCAACAAAAATAGAGACCACATCGCCAGGCTACTGATCGTCCGCCCGGCGCGACTCCCGAACATCGCCCACGTTATATGACCGCCGTCAAGCTGGCCCACCGGCAATAAGTTCAGCGCGGTGATAAACAAACCCAACCAACCCGCAAATGCCAACGGGCTAAGGTGCACAAGCGCTCCGTACTGAGCAGCGTCTCCGAGCGAAAGCTTCGCAAGCACCGTGAACAGGATCGATGATCCAACCATTGCTCCGTGCAGAAATCCATGTGATACCGTGTCATCGCTCCCGGCCGTAACGCTCGAGAGCCGCAGGCCAACAAGAAGCGCCGGCACTGCAATCACCAGCCCGGCAAGCGGTCCGGCAACGGCAACATCAAAGAGGACTTTTCTGTTGGCAGGCGGTGATCGCATCTGGATAAAAGCGCCAAACGTTCCAAGCCCGAAGGGGACTGGAATGAAGTAGGGTGGAGTGACATTCATCGCGTGGCGACGCGCCATGAAAAAATGCCCCAATTCATGCACCCCGAGAATCAGGAGTAATCCGATAGAGTAAGGCAAACCGTCGGTAAATCGTCCCGGTTCCTGAGCCAAATCGACGCCCTGCTGAGTGGCTCCCGCCCAGGTCGTCGTAACGATCGTCAGACCAAAAAGAAGCCAATGCAGCCACGGACGGATCGGTTTACGCGAAAATTCTTCTTCCGGCGATTTCGGAATCAAAACGATTTTTGCGCCGAGCTGGTCATCTTCCTGAACCAATGGTACGAATCCCTTGGGCAGCGCCCGAGTCAGCTTTTCGAAGGAAACCGCAGCGGAGTCGCGCAACGGACCTCGAAACAATTGCACGCCATTTTCTTTTATTGCAATTCGGACATCCATCACCTGACGTACGGCTTCCGGTTGCTCCGCCTCACTCAACATTCGCGGACCAAGGTCGGGACCCGCTGCGGCCGCCACGCGCCGTTGCGCAGCGCTGATTACCCAAATCAGCAGTAAACAAAAGAATATCGCCAACCAAAATAAGAGGCGCCCGGCGCCAGTGCCGCCGGGCAGAAAAAGGAAGATCAACCAGGGTAGCAACAGCGCCACAATAAATAAAAACGCCAGCAGCGGATTTCTCGGCCTTTGCATTTTATTCTCTCCTTCAGAGGCTTTTTTGTTAAGCCAGCTTCATCGGCATTGCGTCGAGATTCAATAAAGTTGTGAAACTTGTCAAAAGTTCAGGCTAGGGTTGTAGGTGGCGCCTATCCCTGGTAGACACGCGTGAATACGGCGTTGCGCACTCCAAGCTGCGGCGCCTCGCGCTTAGAAAGTAACAAAATTCATGTAGTTGAGGTTGATACCCAATACGCTATAAGGAGGCAATCGGTAGTGAACAACCCGGTTCAAGAGTCCGTCCAGCAACACGCGCTGCGGATGGTCAACATCGAAAAGTACTTCGGCCTGGTGCGCGCGCTGACCAACATCAACCTGGAAGTTGGTCGCAATGAAATCGTGGGGCTGATCGGTGACAACGGCGCCGGTAAGTCGACGCTGGTGAAAATCCTGACGGGCGTTTTTCCGCCAACCAGGGGCGAATTATACGTGGCCGGCCGCAAAGTCGATTTTCGCCGTTATAACGTCCAAAGCGCCCACGCGCACGGCATCGAAACCGTGTACCAGGATAAATCGCTTGGAGAAAAACAGGTCCTTTGGCGGAACTTCTTTATTGGCCGGGAGATTGTGGACCGCTTTGGCTTCATCAACGTGAAAAAAGAAAAAGCCATTGCCAACGAGATCATGATCAACACGATCGGCTTCCGCAGCAAGGGCATCACGGTCGACTCCAACGTGAGCCAGCTTTCGGGCGGCGAGCGCCAGGGGATCGCCATCGGACGCGCGATGTATTTCGAGGCCGATCTGATCATTCTCGACGAGCCGACAGTTGCTCTGTCGCTCAAGGAGGTGGCGAAGGTAATCAACTTTGTCCACAAGATTAAGGAGGGCGGCAAGGCGAGCATTTACATTTCCCATAGTATTCCGGACGTGTATGAGGTCTCCGACCGCTTCATCGTCCTGGATCGTGGTGAGATTGGCGCAAGTATTCCGAAGAAAGATATCAGTTTGAAGGACTTAGATGGATTTCTGCTCGATTACGCGCACGGCCTCAAAGACAAAAGATAATGATGAATTTCGTCAGGTTGCTCTTTAACTTTCTACGCCGGCTGGAAGGTTTCGCAATAGCGATGGTGCTGTTAGTCCTGTACATCGTTTTTATCATCGCCGCCCCGGCCGTCTTCACGCACACGCTGATTTATATATCTTTCCTGGAAACAATTCCACCTACGCTCATTGCTGCGTTAGGGCTGACGCTCGTCATTACCGCAGGCGAGATCGACTTGAGTTTCCCCGCCGTCGTTTCGCTGTCGGGCTTTGCACTCTCCTGGGGCTGGAAAACCTTTGACCCGACCTACGGTGCATGGATCGGCATCGTGCTGGCCATTGCTGCCGGCGCTCTGGTCGGATATATCAACGGTGTGATGGTCGCACGGATCGGCGTCCCGTCGATTATGGCGACCCTCGCCGCGAATTTTTTCTGGTACGGCATCTCGATTCTGCTCGCGGGCGGACTGCAGGTGACACTGAAGGGAAGCCAGGACAATTTCGTCCACGATCTTTTTGTGGGCCGGCTGTTTGGGACCGTGCCTGTGCAGGCGTTCTGGTCAGTGGGTCTGGCCGTGCTGCTCTGGTTCATCCTGAACCGGCACAAGTTCGGCGAGGGCGTCATGTTTATCGGCGACAATGCCAATGTGGCGCGGGTGATGGGAGTCAACGTCGAAGCGACACGCATCAGGCTCTTCGCATTGCATGGCATGATCGCGGCCTTTTCCGGAATTATTGTTACTCTTGATATCGGCGTGTTCTACCCCGATCAGGGCAACTTTCTGCTGCCAGCCATGGCATCAGTGTTTGTTGGCGGGACCTCAATTGCTGGAGGCGCAGGTTCCATATTCGGTACAGTGTTCGGGGCCTATATCATTGGTTCGCTGGAAGCCGGCGTGGTGGCGACCACGATCAGCGGCTATTGGGTCCAGGTGGTAGAAGGCGTCGTCATGGCTGCGGTCATCGTGCTCAATGCGGCAACGGGCAAAGGCAACATGGCTGCGTTGTTCACCCGGGTCCGT
>CAZMNG010000399.1:0-4841 GCA_964567505.1 uncultured Chthoniobacterales bacterium | reverse complement strand
ATGAAGCTGAAGCCCGGGCTATGCGGAATGCGTTGGTCGGGTAACGGTTAGCTTATGCCGCATCCTGCGTCCCTAAACAGCTGCAGCGTAAAGATCGGCAAACCGGAGTGGTAATTTATGGACGTGGTTACCAACATCCGAGGAGAATTGTTACCAGTACCGTTCCAAGACAGCACATTTCCTATTATATAAGCGACTCATATTCAACATCTTATCCAAAAACTGGTCGGGCCGGCGGGATTCGAACCCACGATTTTCGGCACTTGATTCTTTAGGATTCATAAAGTTTCGAAAGCAGTTTCGCCGGTTTGCAGTCACAACCGTGATCATTAGGTTTTGGCGCTCATGGCGGCCAAGTGTGCCAGTGCCAACCTCTATAGGTTTTGGCACGTGGCACAGTTGAAAGTTTTTACGTAAATTAATGCGTTGTCCGTGCCACGGCACGTGTCTGGCACAGCTAGGATACGACATAAACGTTTTTCCCTTTGCAGAACTTGATTAATCCGGTTTGCTCCGCTTCATCAATTCGACGATAAGCAGTCCTCCTGGACGTTCCTTTTTCCTCAATTTTTACGCGCAAGATATCACGGGCCAGATTGCCGCCGTTTTGAGTGATGATTTGCGGCACAATCTCGACGCCGACAATGACCGATTTTCCATCCTTATTCCATGCTTCCCAATCGAAATCTGTTAGTGCATCAAAGAGACCGTTTCGCCGAATCCAGGCGGATCGTTTTCCGAGTTCGCCATCGTTATTTTTGCAGCAAGTCCAGACTACCCGATCATCGGTAACCTCATCACTGGCCGCCTGCATGACGAAGACGGTTCTCGGAACGGACCCTAGAACATAAGAACCGGCAAGCAAATTCAGCAATGCGCGGCCGTTAACTCGCTCGTCGGATTGAGGCTTACGCGTATGCGCGACAATACCGATTGCCGGTCCGTCATCGCCGGCAGGCACGACTTGTCGAATCAAATCGAAAGTTTCTTGATAATCCGTGGACGCGCAGAAACTCATTGTCTGAAAGCCATTGGACGAATTCTTTAGAATAGGCTCGCCAAATCGCGATTTTCTCTGACTCAAAATCTGTGAGCTTATGAGAGGCATCCCATGTGATTTCGCTTTCAGCGGGCCTATGCTCGTTCCCATTTACTTTAAAATCGACTCCAAGAAAGCGGCTGATTTCGTCAACTGCCTCTGGAAATCTCAAATTGCGATTGCGCATGATAAGATTTGGGAAATTGCCGCCTTCATTGGTCGCGCGGTCTCGCCAAACGCCTGCTTTTTGCGCTGATAATTCTATTCCGAGTGAATTCCCTTCGGCACCCGAAATGTCGGCGATTTTCCATTCGCCTCCGTCTTTATGGCCGGCCGGGAAAAAGTGACGGCACAGAGTTTCTATGTTCGACCGGACGACCTCGTTAAGCCTGTTGCCATCGATCATAGAATCTCCCTGTCGGAGCACTGCCCACAAAGCCATCGGTGTTTGGAATCGTATCCGAGCAGATCGAGAGCGACCCGGCCACAGCGTAAGCAATGAAATAGCGGCAAGAGGCGAACGAAATGCCAATAGCCTAAACGCACATAACGTCGCAGAGTTGACTCGGTGCGCAAAGTGTAGGATATACCGCTAGCATTAGGAGTTATCTTTTGCCCCAGACTTTGGCCGGTCTGGGGTTCTCCGTTTCTGGGCGGACCGGTCCAATTCATTGTCCCTCCTACCTGGAGATTCCAAGAGCTTTGCGGACTGCGGACACATCGAATCTCGCGGTGCATCGACGAAGTTTCACCGATGGGATTCGGTCTCGTCCAACCATTCGTCGCAGCTGCCCCGCGGCTTATTCCTAACTGCTCCGCAAGCTCGCGAGCAGTCAAATTTGAGCAATATTTGTCGCACTCATTTACATAGTGCGCGATTGTCAACTTCCGGCAGGGCCAAACGTCCAAATATTTCAACGCTGAAACAAATATCCGATTTGATGATACTTTGCCTGGTTCTGAACGACATAGCCATGGTGTCCAAAATTCATGCCCGTGGACAGACTATGATTGATTCTCAACGGCTTGGGAGGAGCCCGAATTCTTCGGACGCTGTTCGTTTGCGAGTCCCATCAGGTAAGCATTCAGCGATTCCAAGCTAACAAGCCGCACACCGCGTTTTGATCCAGGCCGGCCGACAAGAACACTGAGAAGAACCCCTTTTTTGCAAAGATCATCGGCCAGGGTCCGCCGGATCGGTAGTTCGGCCATTCGCAGCCAGCCGGAGGGAGTTATCTTTTTATTAAACGATAAAACGTTATTATTTTTCATTGCCCCAATAATAGCATTCTGAAAATCGCACCAGAGGCGGTTGCGAATCACGGCGCATAAGGGTGCATAGGAGTTCATTGAAGTCCATAATCTCACCTTCGTGCGGTCTAAAAGACGTTTTTAGACGAAAATGCTGTCAAGCGATTATTTTTCTGGCAATTCGGGCAGGCGGGAAACCTTCTCCAACGCCTGCCGTATAATCTGAAATTCGTGATGGCTGTAAAGGTCGTGGCTTTTGGTGTCGGCGTGACCGCTAATTTTCTTGCGCAGCTCTGCCGGCACGCCTGCGTTTGCAAGCGCCGAAATCAGAGAATGTCTGAAAGAGTGGTAGGATAACCTGCTTATGCGGTGACCGCGCTTTCCCGGCCGTTCCCTGGCGGTTCCATCCTCTATGCCTGCCCTTTTCATGAGGCGTTTGAAACGCATTGAAAGTCCGTTGCGACCAGGGCCGGGCAGATAGCACAACGACAGGAAAATAGGTTTGCCTCGATCGGCGGGCATCTTAAGCGATTGGAAATATTCCAAGAGCTCGGGATGAACCGGGACTTTGATTTTGGCATCCGTTTTATCCTGCACAAACGTGAGCGATCGTTCCACGAGGTCTAAATTCTCCCATTTGAGCCGCGCGAGATTGCCCAGGCGGGCTCCGGTGAAGTATCCCGCGAGGATCATTCCGCGCCATTCCCGATCGGCGGCACTAAGCAGTTTGAGGATCTGATCTGGAGTAAAGACGCCCTTTTCGGCTTTTTCTTCTTTGAGGCGGCGCACTACGGCGACCGGATTGCGCTGAATGACACCTTCGTTCAACGCGAGTGTGAACGGACGTTTGAGGACTTTGCGGATTGTTAGGTTCGCCGTCTGTGGTGAACGACCTTCGGCGAGAAGTGAATCGCGGAATTTGAGGAAGTCGTCGGTCGTTAATGCTTCAAGCCGTATATCGGCGCGGGTTCCCAAGAACGTGAGAAAATCGCGCACGACCTGCGTATAGCGGCGAATTGTTGCCGGTTTGACTGCGCCTTTCTCGGTTGCGAGCCACCGCTCGAGCCATTCACGGACGCTCGGATCGTAAAGCTTCTTTCCGGTGATCCGTTCAACGGCATCATTGAATACCTTGCGAAATTGTTCCTCGGATGTCAGGTAGCCTTTGCGCCCGAGGGATTCGACTTTTTCCCATGCTTCGCAAATCTGACGCGCTTTGACCTTATCTGTTTCGCGGGTGGAACGCTTGAGTTGTCGTCCGTCAGCCGCGGTAAAGCATCCGATCCAGTATTTTGACCGTGGATCTTTGTAGAGGGATGCCATTTGGAAATTAGAGCTTGACTCCGAATCTTACTCAGAATATCCCTTTATCAAACTCAGGGTATTTTTATCTCATGAATCCCTCCTATTTAGCGCTTGCTCCAAGGAGAGAGTAGGAATCACGGGTTCGATTCCCGTCCCCGCCCCCAACTTGTTTATTTTGAACAACTTAGATATCGACGATGGTCTTTTATCCCGGATTTTTACCTAAAAGTTAGAACAAGCTAGAACTCGGGCATAACTGATTGAAATCACACGGCTTATGCGCGCTCCCAAAAGCAGTCGCCATGGTTGACGGCGTCGCCGAATTTTGACGGCTAGCGGGTGGCGGCCCAAGCACTGGGCGTGAGCTGGGCGACTCGATTTATCGGCCAGAGCCGTACCCTGCGCCAAAGGCTACTCTCCGCAGTTCTTTACCCAGATGAACGAGCAGCGTATCGGGGTGCTTACCTATCACAAGTTCCCTGGAGAGCTTTGGTCCGAAAAGGAATTTCGACAGTATCAAGTCAAGCTCATCAGCGGGGAAGAGCTCAGCATGGAACTGGCTGAACGCGGCATACGACTCTCCAACGATCTATGGGTGCGCGAGGTCCGTCACCTCTCGGAAAAAGGACACCAAAGCTCGGTGTTAAGCACTGATTACCGCTCTGACTTGACCCGGGTAGCCGTAGCAATAGGTGCTTAAAACGCTTCAGCTTTGGCGTTGTCATAGCAGTTGCCCACGCCACTCATACTGCGCACGGCTCCCATGATCTCCAGCGGCTTTTGGACCGCTTGGCTGCTGTACTGGCAGCCACGATCAGAATGAAACAGAAGTCCTGCTCAAACCATTCGTCAGTACTGGGGTTGGAATTGTTAGTTACTTCGAGTGTCGCATCCCTCAACGCGCCATCTAAGCCATTAACGGAATCATCCAGTTAGCTACGCGCCGCGCCCGTGGTTTCCGTAACTTTCTTCACCTCCGCACCATTGCCTACTGGGTCGCAGGGCAACTCAAAGCAAATTTACCCTCATATCTACCCACTTGAAACAGCGAGGAGGCGACAGGATTGTTATTCACGTGATCTTGAATCTCTGTCCAGATCCAGGCGCCGGGCCGAAAGTCGAGACTGGGCGAAAACCCGACCATATACCTCATTCGGGTTATACCAACACTTTGAAATTGCAAAAGCAATTCGGGCGCATCTCCGATTTGTTAAAATTTCTAGTTCCAAAGGTGGGCGAAAGTTTT
>CAZMNG010000398.1:0-4863 GCA_964567505.1 uncultured Chthoniobacterales bacterium | reverse complement strand
TTGCGACACATATGCCGTTGCGCCAATCTCCGAGTGTAGGATGGAGTTGGTGGACTTGACATCACCGAACTTGCTCTGCTCGGTCCTTACGCGCTGGCACCAGACGAAAGACGCGAATTGCTCGCTGGGGTGGCATTTATATTCTCGGTAAGTGGGGCTTTTGGGAGCTACCGGGGCTCCGAGCGCGAGGCCATCGATGATATATTGGGTCTGATTACCTGCGAGCGCATCGGTCGGAATCAGCGTGCCGCCGCTGCAGAACAGGGTCAAGATGCAAAAACCAAAGATGTCACGACGCCGGCGCCAGTGGAAACTCAGGCGCTGCAAGGCGGGGAAGCCCAGCAACGAAGACAGGCAAAACATTACGCATCATCACAAAGTTGGAAATCGATAAATACTTTTCTGGCGATACTTTAAACTCCGACTGAGGCCCTTCGGTTCCGTTCGAGCCCGCCCGCGTCGATTTGATCCAGGCGCGTCAGGTGCCAGAGCCTCGCCGCTGGAAAATCTGGCATCGAACGCGCGCTTGAACGTGGTCGCAGCATCGGCGGGGCCGGTGCGCAGCAATCGCCCGTCGACGGCGGCGCTGATCAAAATCGCCCATTTGAGTGATGTACTCAATGTGGCGCGTTGCAAACGTGCACGAGAAAATCCTGTTGAAACTCGTGAGCGGATGGCCGACTTAAGCCTTGATGGGGTGGAAGCGACGATGGACTTGTATATCTCGGTCGCTTCCAAGGGAATTATCGAAACTCTTCGCGAGCGACTTGCGGAGCGTGAACATCTAGAAGCGAGTGGGGCGTTAACCCCTGAAATTAACGAGGAGCTTGTCGATATCCACAAGTTCTTGGGCAGGCTCTACACTTTGTCGCTGGAGCATGCCAGCACAACGTTGCATTAACACGTGTGGAGAAGCTGCGAGCGTACATTCGACGGGACATGGTTCAATTTGAATTCACGCATTATCGATCCGCTTCGTCGGCCGCATGATCAATTTGACACGGCCTATCTTGTGGCCGAGGTACGCCCGTAACAATGATGACAGGTCCAGCGCCAATTCCCGGAGGTTCAAATTTTTCCTTGAACATACCCAGTTCCTTGCCAATCAGTTCGAGCGCTCGATTTGCTGCCGACGCTTTGCGATCAGTGACTTCAAATTCAGCCGTCGGAGATAATCGTTGCAATTTTTATTTTTTTAAACCCATCGCAATCAGGGCATTGTCACGGAGGGTTTCCAATACCCATGCTTTATTGATTACGACACATTCAGCCGCCTGAGACGTAATTTCTTCAATTCTTTTGAGAACCCTTTCATTTCCTTTCAACCTTGAAGCGTTGACACTGTTTTTTAAATATCCCGCAATCACATAGGCCTCCTCAGCACTCTTGCCCTGAGCTATTTCTTGAGCAAATCGTTCATGGCGGGCGTTACGAAGCATTGGCATTATCCTAGGTCTTACGGTCGAATTTGCGCTATTTTTCCGTTCGAGGCATATCGTTGCTATTCCAGATTCCGCTTTGCAATCCCTCATGAGATTTAATCCAAGAGGAGCCGGGAGGGAATCGGGATTTTCCTTCCCTCTCCGCCGCCTTCCACTGCATTTCGAGGTACGAAGGCGGCTTCGGGGAAAGGGAAATCGAGTAGGTTCAAAGCGCTGACGCGCCGGACTTCGCGTCGGAATTCAGGTACAACGACAAGTGACGATTACAGGATAGACCATGCCAAACCCAGACAGTATTCCCAGCAAGCCTGTCCGGGAGGCAGTCGAACCTTCACGTTCTAACGCAGAGGAGACCGCCCTCGATCTCAACGAGATGTTGCTACGCGAAAAGGCGCATGTCGTCGGGCTGCGCGATGCCGAGCTCCAACGCATGGTTGCTTCCGACGATCTCTTCGGACTCGCGCTGTCAGGGGGAGGAATCCGCAGCGCAACGTTCTCCCTCGGCGTAATTCAGGCTCTTGCGCAGCGAGAGTGGCTACGTCGGATCGACTATCTGTCAACCGTCTCGGGAGGCGGGTATATCGGAAGCTGGCTGTCCGGGTGCATTTACCACGCTCGCATGAATCGCGAGAATGATCCCGTCGCCGCTATCGAGAAACGCATCTCACCCAAGAGCATTCGTTCGGACGATTTAGAGCCAGCCGAAATCAGGTTTCTGCGGGCGTACAGCAGTTATCTGACACCCCGCCTCGGGTTTCTGAGCGGCGACACGCTGGCATTATTGGCGGGAGTCCTCCGTAATCTCGGTCTGAATTTGTTCCTTGGAGTGGTCTCTATTTCTTTGGTCCTCGCGTTCATTCAATGGCTGATCGCTGTCGGGCTAGCCTTGATTCAGCTTGAAACCGTCAGCTCCATTCTTGAATACTCATTTTTGTATGCAGTTTGCTTAATTTCAATGTTCTTGACTCTCCAAAGCTACGACGCGCGAAATATTGACGAACTTATTAACATCCAGCGTCAGCCGCAGCTGGCTGTTTTACCGCCGCTTGCCATCAGCCTTGTGGCTATTGGGATTTGGTTCTCCTTGGCTGCCTGGCCCATCGGCTCATTAGGCACCTTCTTCGTATATGCTACGGTGCTAGTTCTTCTTTCCTCGGTGTTGGGAACAATAAGTGCGCGTTTCGTCCTTTTTCATTTTGGATACGGTCAAATTGAAGTATTTTCCAGCTTAAAAATGTATTCCAGAGTTGCATTCGCGGCAATCGCTTGCGCAGCGGCTGGTTACGCCTCGGTGGCACTCGGCCCATTCAGTCACGTGCAAGGCGAGATCGACCTGTGGCATGTTTTTCACAGTATAGGTTTCGGTCCAGGGCTGGCGATCGCTGGTTTTTGGCTGCTCTATATCATTTGGATGGGGATAGTAGGGAACTCATACACGGAATTTACGCGCGAATGGCTAAATCGACTGGTCGGCGAGCTTAGTGGTTTAGTCGGGGTTTGGATGCTGGTTGGTGGAATTCTCATTCACGCGCGCCCGGCTTGGCAATGGATGAAAGCAAACTGGACGCCGCAGCTCGAAAGAAATTCCTTTTTTGTTGCTATGGCCGCGATACTGATAGGGGTTACTCTCGGGTTTGCTTTGTTCACCCTGCGCGCCGGCCAAAAAATGACTGTCCAAAATTTGGGAGCCACCTGGATGAGCAACTGGCGGCGACTAGCGCTGAGACTTATATCTTGGCTGATTTTGCTGACCGTTATTGCTGCTTTGACTGTATTTTATCAAAATGAACTGTTCACGTTTTTGTCCCCAGACAACGCGTCGATCCGCGATAACGACATATCATATAGCGCAATCAGCAATCACCATTTTTCCGATTTGGCCTCCGCTCTTTCTTTCCACAACGGATCTACTTGGTGGCGCGTTATGCCGACCCTTACCCTGTTAGGAGTACTCTTGGTGTTGGCGGTGGTGGGATTCTTGTGCATCGATGTAAATACCTTCTCAATTCAAAATCTGTACCGAAACCGACTCGTGCGTTGCTATCTTGGGGCCGCCAACCACGAAGAACGCTTAGCGAATCCATACGCCGGCTTCGATCCGAAAGACGATCTCGCGCTGGTGAAGTTCGCGGAGCAGCGGCCGTATCTGCTTATCAACGCCGCGCTCAACCTTACACAAGGCCAAGACCTGGCTTGGCAACAACGTAAAGCCGCGTCGTTTGTCTTTTCACCACGTTGGAGCGGCTATTGGCTCGAATCTACCGAAACATCGAGTGTTGTCTCACGGCGCGGCGATGTCAGGGGCGGCTATGTGCAAACCGAAGGTTTTGTGCATGAGCCGGCAGGTTTTGGCGAAGTGTCGCAGGGTGTCATGGTTGGCTCCGCGATTGCCACTTCTGGAGCTGCCGTGAGCCCACAAATGGGCTTTGCCAGCCGAGAACCACGTGCGTTCCTTTTAACGTTGCTCAACATGCGGCTCGGCCGGTGGCTCCCGAACCCGGCGCTTCGTTCCAAAGAGGCGTTGTGGAAACGTCATACCCCGCGTTTTGCGGCTTTTTGCTACCTGAGGGAGATGTTCGGAATGACAAACGAACGCTCTGAGTGGATTTATGCATCCGATGGGGGACATTTCGAAAACCTGGGAATCTACGAGTTGGTTAGGCGCCAGTGCCGCCGCATCATTTGCGTCGACGCAGGTGCGGATCCACAGCGCTCATTCGGAGACCTCGGCAACGCAATACAAAAATGTCGTGTTGACTTCGGCGTCGATATTATAATCGACACGCAGCCACTGTCGATCGACGCGAGCGATGGTCGCAGCGAGAATGCTTTTTCGATTGGGACCATCGACTATCCTGTCACGCGTCATTCCCCTCCATTTAAAGGAACGCTCATTTACATCAAACCATCCATACCCAAAGGCTGGAACCACCTACCTGCCGACATTCTTTCCTACCGAGTTCGACATCCCGAATTCCCGCACGAACCCACACGTGAACAATGGTTCACGGAGGGCCAATTCGAAAGCTATCGTGAGCTTGGTTATCTTATTGGTTTGATGGCATCTCAAGACACTTACGGTTGACCTAACGGCGCTGCGTGCGCTTGAGCTTGGCGCCTGAGTTCAGCGAAGTCTTTCGGACAGAAGTTGGGTAACTCATGCTGCTTCCAATGCGCCCACAGGTGCTCGGGGGGATTGATTTCTGGCGCGTTGGGCAGCAGAATTCCAGCTGAAGGTTGGCGCCTTCGGTGTCGACGTAATCGCGCACCCGGCGGTCGGTTGCTAAACCGCCCAAGGCGACCTTTGACCCGGCCAGTTACCCGACCCACGATACGAAAAAACGGAAAGGAATTTCCTCGCCTTCACTAGTACCTCTGCACGGTGATTATGACTCTTTGGATGTGTCGGGGTAAGCGGGGC
>CAZMNG010000397.1:0-4866 GCA_964567505.1 uncultured Chthoniobacterales bacterium | reverse complement strand
CAACTCGATAGGCATCTCCCGGAATTCCGGTGGCCGCCGCACGAATGCGCCGATCCCGGTCGCTACAATGACCCGTCGCGAATACAACACCTCGCCATCGTCGAGTGTGACCCGGAATCCCTTCGGATGAGTCTCCACTCGGATAACATTCCGTCGGTCAAGGTCAGGCACCACCTGCCGCTGATACCATAGCCCATACTCCACAAAATGTTTGAGCGGCACCGGCGCCGAAACGCTAACCTTGTTTGCCGCCTGAAACGCTTCCAGGGTCAATGCGCTTTCTGGGTCGGCGATTTGCGTTGCGCTCCAATTGGATCGCAGAAACATACCAACCGGCATGTTGCGATCCCAGAAAGACATAGGCTCGCCGAACAATCGCACTTCTAACCCATCGATCGTTCGAAGATGAGCGGCTGCAGAGAGTCCATACGGGCCGGCCCCAATAATTACCACATCGGATGAAGTCTTAACCATAGTACGTTGAATTACTCATCGACGTAATTCGTGCACGCGTTAACCAAAATTCAAATGTTTTTCCGGTAACGCCTGCCAACCTCGAGCGAACACCGATAATTTCGAGTTAACCGATCGCTCATTTCGCCAGCACAAGTAAGCTGTACCCACCCAAAATCCGCACCGCCAGATCCTGATGGATCGCAAAACAAACGATTCTGGGCAACCGCGCTACCTTTTGAATTGTGCTCTTTGCTAACTCGATACATCTCGGGGTATAGAAATAGTCGACGACTTCATAGCCAGACTCTTCCAGACTGGCAAGTGCTGTCTCTTTCGTGAAATAATGAATATGCCCGTACAGCTCCCGGCGTATCAAGAGACCCCGCTTGCGCGCCACGGCTTGTACACTGACGTCTAGTGGGAAATGAAAGATCTTATAATCACTCTTCGGGCGAATTCCCCTCAGAAAGCCGAAATAGTCTTCGACGTGCTCGATGACATCAAGGACCAGAATCATTTCAAAGAAGGCGCCTTCCTCCTGACTGATATCGGCCAGTTTGAACTGAAGCCTTGCGTCTGCCCGGCTCTTCGACAGTTCCAGAGCCTGCGGCGAGATATCATAACCCCAGAAGCGGCAAGCCGTATCCATTTGCTCCCGGAGCAGCTTCAGCACTTCCCCTGCACCGCATCCGACTTCAGCGATAGTCTGTGGCTGCAGACGGTTTTTCTGCAGCATCCGCAGGATTTGGCCTGCCTTAAACGGCGACTCATCTACATGCCAGTCGGGGTTCTTCGCCAGGTAGGTACCGTCCGCATATATATTTTGTTCAAGCACGTTGGTAAAGACCTTCGCTTTTTTGGAAATAAGAACTAAAAAACAGTTTGTTTCGATTCACTATTGAAACTGGTCCTTAAACAGACGCGCAGCGTCTGTTTATGAGCCTTCTAGCACGCAATGAGCGCCTCGCTTCGGCTATTGCGAAAGTTTTGCTGGCTAGTAGGGCTCTCGGCCAACTCGTAAGTCAACGTATCACCAGCCAGTACCGCATAGGCGACTCTGGCTCGCTCGCTCCCCGGCCCCTTGATATGCCAAAAACCCCCTTCTTTAACAAGACTCAACTCGCTCCGCAGCCGCCACCATGCGTCCACTTCACGCGGCAAAGCGATCCAGGTCTCTCCGCTCGACCGCAGCTGAGAAAGGTACTCAAGCAGCTCGGCGTACACGCGTCGCGCCGCTTGGGCGATGATGTAGTCGGGGTGAATAATGACGCTGATCAGCCCATGCTTCTCCCGGATCATAGATATCTGCTGTTTCCAGAGGCGGATCGAGTAGTCGTTGAGGATATGGAAAAGCGAATAATCCTGCGTTACGGTCACGGGAAGTTCGAGCATCCGGCCGATGAAGAAAGGCAGAACCGTGCAACAGCCGCCCCGCTGGGGATCGAGGTGCCCAACGTTCGGGATAGACATGTCATAGGAGAAATTGAGAGAATCGTACCAATCGACATTCCGGTACAACACCGCTGAGCGGAAGCCTAGAGCGCTAAATTGTTGCGCGTAGCGGTTGATTCGTTCGGCCCGGCGTAAAAACTCTGCCCGCTCGCTGAAGAGCCTCCCATCATGATTCAGGTCATGAACATTGACTTCGAAGCCTCGATTCCGAATGTTGTCCAACATAACCTGAGGAACCGGATATCGCTCTTCGGGTACAATTTGAAATGAAGCCTTGATCCCGAACGCGTCGTTCAAATCCATCAGTTGCGGACAAAAATTCGCCCCGGATGATGTTTCCACATCATGCGTCATTATCGTGCAACTGGGAGCCCCATCCGGCCAGAACCAGATGAAGGGCACTCGGTCCAGGTTCCGGGACTTCATCGCAAAAACGAACAGTTGCTCGATAATCTTTTCCACCGTTCGATCCACGGGCCACGTTGGGAAAGGCACTTTGTCCCAGCCGCGCAAATACATTTGCTGAAGATGCTTGCGCACGGCGACCGGCAAAACCGGACGCACTGAATAGTACAAGTTCCGAACCAAACTATTCTTTGCGAGCCTTTCATTGCATCCAGTCGAGCTCGCGGCATACCGCTCGAGACGAAGATTATCTACGACTTCCACCAGGTCGACCGGGAGCTGAATCGTTGTCCCGTTTGAGCGCCCAAGACGAAGGGCGTCCGTCACGAGCGTGGCAGGTAACCCGGAGGAACACTGTCCACAACATACGGCGTCGGAGCCGGACTGAAAATAACCAGGATCGGTCGCTAGACGTGATGTTAGCGTAGAGTCGATAACATCTTTCGGGCAACGAAAGTGGTTGGTTAGGAGGTCGCTAGCGTTGCTCTGTTGCATTTAAAGACCTGATTTAAGGACATTCCAGGCTGCTATTTCCGCGCCGTTTAAGAATTTCACTTCATCCATTCTGCGGGCTCTTGCTGATGTACTGATTTGAGTCAAGTTCCGTCTATTCCGTATGATCGGACTGCTTGTACGAAAATTTAGTATCAGACGCAAGCTTGAACACCGCAAAAACAAAAACGTTTGAGCATAAAGCTCTCAGCGAACCCGCTCAGTGCCAAGCCGGGTTCTCCAAGCTCGTTCTAGAGCGAGCTGACAAAAGTAGCGTTAGAGCGTGATGCAGCACGGAAGTTAGAGGATACATTGCTAACGGGAGAATTGGAGCTGCGGCCCGAATTGAGCAGAACTTCAAACGGGTAACCGACGGTTTCCTTGAGCAGGCATTTGGTGCGGCTTTGGGACCGCCACCACGGCTCGGTCTGGTAGCTGGAGGGAGCCCAGGCCACGACGCCGACCTGCGAAGCCGGCCGAAACACCTTCTCATAAACCAGCTGGCTGCGCCTGGCGTGAGGTCCCAGCGTAAACACGTTAAGCGCCAACGGCCGAATCCCTCTGTCACGAAGCGCCTGCCAGGCGGCCACCGCGGATTTAAAAGTGCGCTCGCGTTCGATTCCCTCCGTTGGCGCTGCGATCACCCGGTCCCTGGGAACGCCAAACCGCACCAGCGCCTGCTCTGCCATCTCGGCGTAATTCCGCGGATCCTGACCATTCTGTTTTTCCCTCAGTCCGCCCGTTGCAACGATGTACTGGTAGTGCCCTTGGTTAAACTCACTCGCTGCGGCGAGAAATCCATCATACCCGTAATATCCGAGCCATCCTTCCACGACCAGAACTTCCGCCGGTAAGCGGCGGGTCAGCGAAAAGTAGGATTCTCCGCTACGGTACAACCAGATTACGCCTGGGATGACCGGCAGGAGGACGCAAGCCGACCCCAGCAATATCCGCCATCGGATCGTGCGAAGATTGACCAGAAATAAGCTGCGGGACCGAACTATCATAGGCTTTAAAAAACAACGGCTGCTGAATTGTATCGACCAAAATCGCGGGAAGATAAATGGAATTACGCTTTCGAAACCGTCCCTCGTGAGACTTCAATGGCGGCTATCAGTTCGTTTCCAAGACGAGCTTCCGACAATAGAACGCTTCGGCGCGACCGGTGGACGACGCGCCCTCGACCCCCCGGATGCGGTGCATGGCCTCGAAGGTATCGCTGGTGAACCAGTGCTTGGTCGCCTGGGTTTTGAAGTGCTTCAAAAGTAATTCGATCTTTCGCGTGCAGAGCCGCTCGGAGAGAGGCATGAACACGTTGGGACGACCTAAGTCGCCATCGTACTTGAGGATTTCATATTCAAAAATCAGGTGATTCCTGAACGTGTTCCAGGCCAGATCCGACAAAACCCGGTGATCCTGGTGCCGGTCATCGCGGTAATGGGTGAAAACAATGTCCGGCTCGATTTCAGCCTTAATCTTCTCAAACCAGTCCTTGATCGATGGCCATTCGCTCGGGAAATAGCTCTCGCGAAACGATCCGATTTTTATGTTTTTGCGCGCGACACCGGCCAGAAAGTCATCCGCACTCTGGCGCGCTTCTTCGGCGCGCGCTCCCGGGGCGCTGAATACCACCCAGCAGATCTCCAGGTCGGAAATCTGTTCCGCCAACTTGAGGAGCGTGCCGCCGGCGCCAATCTCGATATCGTCGGAGTGCGCACCAAGGCACAAGATCCGGCGCACTGAACCTAGAGAGACTTGCAACATAGCAGAAAATTGTATCGGCGTGTCGGCGTATCGGCGTATCCAACTTCGCCAAGGCTTCGTCGGACCAGTCGGCGTGTGGAAGTTCCGTAGACCTGAACGGATTCTGAACAGCCTCGCGCAAAGGTACGCCGAGGTACGCTAAGGAGATGACCCAATTTTTTTCCTCCGATGCACATTCCGTCAGCAGGACGATCCTTTCACACGTCGCCTTTCCATCCACTACTCGATAATTCCGAAAACTAAATATCCCTCCCGATCCGTTTCCCTAGGCGTACCTTCGCATACCTTTGCTCGAGG
>CAZMNG010000396.1:0-4868 GCA_964567505.1 uncultured Chthoniobacterales bacterium | reverse complement strand
GCGGCGCGATGGGCAGCCTCTTCCAACAACGAGCAACCCTGGTCATTTATTGTTGCCAAGAAAGAAGACACAGCGGAATTCGACCGATTGGTCTCCTGCCTGGTCGAGGTGAATCAGGTCTGGGCAAAGGAAGCCTCAGCGCTTGTTCTTGGGATCACAAGACTTAATTTTGCACGAAACAACCAACCGAATCGTGTCGCAATTCATGACCTGGGACTGGCGGCCGCAAATCTGGTGCTGGAAGCGACGGCGCGCGGGCTAGCGGCCCACCAAATGGCCGGCATTGAGCCCGACAAAGCCCGTGAGCTGTATTCGGTGCCGGAAGGCTGCGAACCGATGACGGCGATCGCTATCGGCTACGCTGGTGATCCGAATAATTTGCCCGAACGCTGGCGGCCTCGCGACAGCGCCCGCCGCCCGCGCAAACCGATCGCAGAATTCGTCTATCGCGGCAAGTGGGGCGTAAAATCGGAACTGGTGTGAGGCAGGCGGGGGGGACGGGTTCAAAGTTCCGGGTTCCGAAATCAAAGTTCAGTTTCGGCATTTACTCGTATTCGTACTCGTGCTCGTCCTCGATTGGTTGGCGTGATCAATTGCAGACAGGCTGGAAGCCAATGCCCGCGGCTACGGCGGAGTGGCAACGCCGGAGCGAGAAGAATGGCGTTCAAGCACCATCAAAAACAAGCCCTGCCGGGCAGAGAATCCATCCCAAATCCGCCTTATCTTCTTGCCATTCGGTTGTCCTCGTAGCCGGTGATCACTTTTTATGGCCCGCCATGCTGGTCCAGACGGCTCCAGCTTTGGCGCTCCGCACTGCCGTCGCGATAAATAGCATTCCTTCCACTCCGTCGTGAACCGTCGGAAAATCGCAATCGGCGGGGATCGACTGCCCGGTGACTTCGGCGTCAATCGCTCTGGCTGCCTCAAGGTAAATGTTCGCGAAGGCCTCGATAAACGCCTCGGGGTGGCCTGAAGGAATCCTGGTAAAACGCTTTGCGACATCGCTGAGGTACGGATTACCGCGTCGATAAATTCGTCGCGGTGCATCAGGGTATTTCACAATCAAATCGTTAGGGTTCTCCTGGTGCCACTCGAGCGAGGCCTTGGTTCCGTAAACACGAATATTGATATCGTTTTCCTCCCCGACAGAGATTTGCGAGGCGTACAAAACGCCTTTTGCTCCGCCTTTGAAACGAATTAGCAAATTCGCGTCATCTTCCAGCCGCCGACCTTTGACGAACGTAGTGAATTCGGCGCACAATTCGTCAATTTGGAGTCCCGTGATGTAACGGGTCAGATTTTCGGCGTGTGTTCCGATATCTCCGACGCTGCTTGAGGCACCAGCTTGTTCCGGATTCGTTCGCCACGCAGCCCCCTTGTTACCCTCCTCCTCGACGAGATTGATCATCCAACCCTGGGGATATTCCACAACCACCTTCAAGAGGTCGCCCAAGTCGCCTCTTCGCACAAACTCGCGAGCTTCCTTGACCATCGGGTAGCCGGTGTAGTTGTGCGTCAGCACAAAAACCTTTCCTGTTTTTTGAACAACCTTCTCAAGGTCCAGAGCTTCTTCCAGATTAAACGAAAGCGGCTTGTCACAGACGACGTTGAATCCGGCTTCGAGAAACGCTTTGGCCACCGGAACATGTGTTCGATTCGGGGTCACGATTGATACAAAATCGATCCGTTCGCCGCTCGGCAGCTGCAGTTCCCGTTCAATCATCGTCCGGTAATCTGGATAAACGCGACTCGGGTCGAGCAACAAGTCTTCCCCCGAAAGTTTTGACTTCTCGGGACTCGATGAGAACGCCCCTGCAACGAGTTCGATTTTTCCGTCGAGCCGCATCGCCATCCGGTGCACTGCACCGATAAAGGCGTCCCGGCCGCCGCCAACCATGCCAGCCTTCAGTTTTCGCTTCATACTCAGCCTAACTTCGTTATCTAAAGACGGTCACTGCAAGCAGAATGACGAATCCGCGCGCGATTTTGATCATCCGATCGGTGTACACCGTCTCTTGGGTTTGGGGCTTAAGGATTTCGAAAGAATTCCGATTTTAAAGACGTAACACAGCGGCGCTCCCCGAAAGATTTACCGCCACAATATCTTGTATTTGTTGGGCAGCTACGCTACTAAATATAGATATTGACGTAATGGCTTGTACCAAGAATTGCGTACCCCAAATTAGAACGCCGGCGACGAGAAGCGCCGGTTCGCGTTGTCACGGTAAGTTTAACGTTCGCCTCTGAACGATGGCTGCCTCCCAGAAATTGACCGAAATCTTGCTCGTCCACGAGCATGCGCGCGGTGTAGCGAATGGGATTAAAGTATAACACTGCGCGCGCTGCGTGGCGGCTGGTCAAGTGCTACTGGACATCTGAAGAGAAGTGGTCTGCGTGGGGTTTGCTGCTTGGAGTGCTCGCTCTCAATCTCTGCAACGTCTTCGTCAGCGTCAGAATCAACGAGTGGAACCGGTCGTTTTACAATGCGCTCGCGGCGTTCGACAGCCAGACGCTCTTCGCGCAGTTGGGCTACTTCTGCGTCCTCGTGGCTTTGGCGATTACCATGTCGGTGCACGGGCTTTATTTCAGCCAGATGCTTCAGATCCGCTGGAGACGGTGGCTGACCGCCAGGTACCTTGAAAGCTGGCTGGAGAACGGAGCGTATTACCAGATGGAACTGACCGATAAAACGGACAACCCGGATCAACGCATCGCAGAGGATCTTCAACTGTTTACCGCCTCCGTATTGAGTCTCTCGATTGGCCTGATCAGTTCGCTTGCATCCCTGGCTTCGTTTCTGGTTATCTTGTGGGGCCTGTCCGGTCCGGCCAATATTGCGATCGGTACATGGACGAGCCTGCATATTCCAGGCTATCTGGTCTGGGCTGCTCTGCTTTACGCAGGGATCGGAACCTTCCTGACGATGAAGATCGGCCGGCCGCTCGTCTCGCTCAATTATGCTCGCCAGCGGTTTGAAGCCGATCTTCGCTTCAGTCTGGTGCGCTTCAGGGAAAACGCGGAGAGCGTCGCATTCAGTCGAGGTGAACCCTCGGAACTGCACCTTTTTAAAGACCGGTTCGGAAGCGTCTTTGCTAACTTCTGTGAGCTCATGAAGCGGCAGAGACGACTGAGTTGTTTCACGCTCGGGTACGGACAGGTGGCCGTCATTTTTCCGACGGTCGTGCTTGCGCCCCGATATTTTCTCAGGCAGATCAGCCTTGGCGGCTTAATGCAGGCGGTCAATGCCTTTTCGTTCGTCCAGAACTCATTGTCGTTCATTATCAACTCCTATCCTGATATCGCTGCATGGCAGGCAGTGACGGAGCGACTCGGTCGATTTGAGGAGCGACTGCAAGCCATTCATCGCACCAATGGAGCGTCGCGTCGAATTGTCGTTCGCCGCGCGGCGCATGGCGTTGACCTTAAAAGACTCGAAATCGATATGCCGGATGGAACACCGCTCTTGCGAGGGCTCGACTTTTCTCCTGCTCGGGGAACTGCCTTGCTGATCGTCGGTCCCAGCGGAATCGGAAAGAGCACGCTGCTGCGGGCGATCGCAGGGTTCTGGCCGTACGGGAAAGGCCAGATCAGTTTGGGGAAGGAACGTATTCTATTTGTCCCGCAACGACCGTATCTGCCGTTGGGCAATCTGGCCGGCGCGCTGAGCTACCCACATCCAAGCGGTCAGAACGATTTTTTTCCGGCCTCACGGATTTCTTCAGTGCTGATTCAAGTAGGTCTCGGTGGACTGGTCGCCGAGCTTGGATTAGAACAAAACTGGTCGCAACGGCTTTCGCCGGGTGAACAGCAACGGCTTGCCTTTGCCAGAATCCTGCTCTTGCAACCTTCCCTTCTGTTTCTGGATGAAGCCACATCGGCCCTGGACGAACACTCCGAGGCGAATCTCTACAGCTTGTTGCGAGCTGCCGCCTGGAGACCAACGATCGTCAGCGTCGCTCACAGGACTTCGCTGCGTGCGTTTCATGACCGGGTAATGGACCTGTCTGAGTTCAGTCCTCCGGCGCAGCCAGACGCTGTTGTTCCGGATCTTTTTCCCGACGCGATTTGCCAACTGGTTGAATCGGGGCTACCGCGAGCGTCTTAACGTCGCGCAGAGTCCGAAAATCTCACGAGCTAAAGCTCTCGTGAGGAATAGGATTATATGCACGTCATTTCTTCGATTGCTTGACTTTCAAAGCCAGAACTGGTCTACAAACAGCCGCAATGAAGCAACAGAGCTTTGTTTTAAATTCCCCCATCGTCGCAATTGCTCTCCTGGTGATAGCGTTTTTGTCAGGCTGCGCGAGTTACGACGCTCAGAACAAGGAATCATTGCTCATCGCAGCAGGATTCCGTGCTCGAACTCCGTCGACCGCAAAGCAACAGGTCATGTTTAATCGCATGGTTCCCTACAAGCTCGAACGTCGAATCCGGAACGGCAAAGTGCTCTACGCGTATGCAGACAAACAACAGAACATTGTGTATATCGGCGGCGAGACCGAGTATCAGCAGTACAAGCAACTCGCCCTGCAGAAATCGATTGCCGAAGATCAGCTCGAGGCTGCGCAAATCAATGAGGAAACGTCATTATACGACTGGGGTCCATATTGGGGACCATGGAACGTGTGGTGGTAGTCTTTCCTTGTCACAGGAAATTGTCCCCCGCTGTGCAGCAGAGCGACCCCTTGAAGTCGCCGCCTGATAAAGGCGGCGCCTGGAGTTTGGACATTTGCAGGCCAACAGGATGCCTTCGACCCGAGCTCAGGCCGAGGCTCTCCGTAGGAGCAAAATCTTTAAATGGCCAAGCTAGTAATTCCTTGCAAAAATAAGCGAGATTAAGTGAGATATGCTCAGTAGCGCGCTAGAGC
>CAZMNG010000395.1:1296-4869 GCA_964567505.1 uncultured Chthoniobacterales bacterium | reverse complement strand
GCGTGTGTAGTTGCGTCGGGAACAAAACTGAAGTGCCACCCTTACGAGGGCCCCGCGGACTTCATCAGGACTGTATAACGGATGAGCGACGAGCCAGCGAAGCTGCGCCTCGCCGGCGTGGGAGCTTCGCGTATCAACCGATAGCGATCCAACAATCATCCCATGAACCGATGCGATCAAAAACTGGTCCTTCTCCGGATTCATATCCGAGAGGAATGAGGCGAGTTCCATCGCAATTTTAGCCTCATACCCAAGAGTCAGATCCGGCCCCTGTGCGTAATGCTTCGCATGCAAGGAAACGATTGCACCAATTGCCCCTGGCGCGTACCCCCCGGTGACGTCAATCTGCGGCATCGCATTTTTACTTCTTACGTTTCACTATAGTCGGAGGTTTCCACTTCCGCCTGAACCCAAAGGTTGCTTAAGCTTCATTGCTGACTTTTTATATTGCGGTTGGATCGCGTCTAAGAGGTTCGTTGCTCGGAAGCCGGGTGGTCGGGTTCACGGGAAGCGAAAGCGACAAAAATCAACAAATTTGCCTGACCTTCAAGAGTGATGCAAACACAAGGCATCGGGGCCAACCCTTAGCGGGAAATCGGGCCAGACCTTATTCGACGAGAGCACGCATGTTTGGGCGCCCGTACACGCGAATTCGAGTACGAGTAGGAATACGAGTACGATTTCAGAAATTGTGCTGCTACCGGGGTTTGTGGCACCAGAGCTACCCGCGAAGCTGGGCAAAAGTTTCTTACTCCGATGGGGCACGCCCCCCCCGGGCGGGTAAAGAACTCCGTTTGCATTTCTCACGGGGCGTGAGAAATGCCGGCTAAGGCTTTACCCGAGCTATTCTTCGTGGTTGGCACCGATTTAATTCTGGCGGCACTCAATTAGTTTTGTTTTGTGATAACGCACCAAGAAAAAGCTGAGTCGCCGAATGTATCGGACGATGAACTGATGGAAGCAATCGTCAATCGTGAAGACAGCGCGCTCGATAGTATATACAAACGGTATGCGTCACTTCTGCGCACTGTGATATTGGGCGTCATTCGAGACGAGTCAGATGTAGATGATGTCTTGACGGATGTCTTATTGCAGGTCTGGGAACGAGGGGATCGATACAATCCGAACGAAAAGGGTTTGCGCGGTCTCCTGGTTACGCTGGCGCGAAGGCGTGCCTTCGACAGGCTTCGCCGAAGAGCCGCTTACCGGCGTGCCACGGAAAACCTGAAATTGGACGCTGAGAATCCGTTGATCTGCGAAACGGTAACGATCTCGAATCGGGTAGAGAACCAGGATTTGTCAGAGTTGCTTCACCGGGTGATTGAAGACTTACCTGAAGCACAGAAAGAGGTGATTAACCTTGCATTCTTTAAGGGGATGAGCCAGCGGGAAATCGCTGCGAAAAGACGGATCTCCCTTGGTACAGTGAAGACGCGGCTGCATCTGGCACAAAGGAAGTTGTACAACTTCCTACTACCGATTCAGCACAAAATTTAGGAAGCTATATTTGCTATCACATTGTTTGCCAATCGTTATTCTGGGTGGGAGTGCTGTGGCGCGGACACTCCGCATGAATCCAATGGGACGGTCAGAAGCGAATATGTGACACTTGTTATATTCAATCAAAAAATGCAAAGCTATGAAGAGGTATACATTGCCACTACTGATCGCAGCAGGATCTCTGATAGGCAGCGTTGTAAGGGCCGACGAGATCCAGTTTACCACGTTGCCGCAACCGGTGCAGACCACCGTGGTGCGTGAGACCCACATCACCGGCCCTACGAACGTGGTTCGGGTAATTCATGAGTCGAACGGGATCTACGCGGTCACCGTGCACGGCGATGCAGGGGACAGAGTTGTCTACGTGACGGATGCGGGGGAGATTGTGCAGGCGCCGGTAACGACGACGACGACGACCACCGAACAGACCGTCCGGCCTGCGGCCGGATCGGAGCAAACAGTGGTGACGTATGACCAAATTCAAAAGGATCAACCCAGGTATGAATTGGTTGAAAAAAAGGGAAATAAAGAGGTCTACATCGACCACCAGACCGGGCAAAAGGTCACCGTGAAGCGACAGAACCAATGACCGAGTCGCTCCTGCATTTTTGACAAATCGTGAAAAATGCACACACAGCTCCGATCCGCGGCCTGGGCCGGATCGGAGTGAACGCTGATCCGGCTCATGCCGGATCGGCGCTAACCGCGAAAGCATTCGCCCTGGCAAGCCGCTTCCCATGCGGCTTGCACGGGTGAATATTTCATCCGGCCCAGGCCGGATGAAATATTCAGGCTGGAGTCCGCCTGCGCGAATTTCCGATAGCATTCCTGGAAAACAAGATGCCCGTGGCGTAACGGAAAATTCCCGGGCCTCTTTTGTCGTCGGACAATGAGTTTGCGTAGCCGGGATTGTTTGGATGATATACTGTTTCGAGCAGGTCTTATGATCGATTCTGCCACGAATCTCACAGGGGAAAATAATGGGAGCAAAAAGAGAGTGCTCATTGTCGATGACCATCCAATCTTTCGGCTTGGGTTGGCCGGCTTGATTTCCGAGCAATCGCACCTGGAGGTTTGTGGACACGCCGATTCCGCGCCGATGGCACTTGATTCAATGAGGCGGTTAAAGCCAGATCTGGCACTTGTGGATCTATCGCTTCGAGGAACGAATGGTATCGAGCTGATCAAGTTGATGAAAGCCGAAGAACCTGACCTTCCGATTCTGGTAGTCTCAATGCACGATGAAACCGTATTCGGGCTGCGCGCATTAAAAGCGGGGGCGCTGGGTTACGTGACTAAGGCTGAAGCGATGAATCACGTGGCCGAAGCGATTTTCAAAGTGCTCCAGGGCAAGATTTACGTCAGCCCCGAATTCGGGGAGAAACTAATCTTCAAAGCGCTGCAATCAACCGACGCCGGGACAGGCTCACCCGTGGACGCATTGTCCGATCGCGAGCTGGAGGTCCTGCAGTTACTCGGCAAAGGGGGATCGACCCGTTCGATCGCAGAGTCGCTGCATTTGAGTATGAAGACGATTGAAACCCATCGGGCGCATATTAAAGAGAAGCTCGGCTTTCAGGAATCTGAAGAGATGGTCAAGTTCGCCATCGAGTGGGTCGCACAGCAAACGGACTAGCGCGAGAAAGTTGCGGGTTGGGTGGAAGCTCGAAGGCGTTATCGGCGCTAAACGTTGGTCGCCGTCGAACTCGCTCTTCGAGCCGAGTTGCCGTAGGGTCGTCTCTGCCTAGCCGTTCCGGCGCCCGCCGGAACGGCTAGGCAGACACGACCCTGATTCCTGTTCCGGGAATGTGTGCCGTGAGCTTAATCCGCGAGGCCCCTGAGCAAAGCCGTGACTGCTTCGTCGATCGCCGGGTCCAGCATACCGAGAGCGTGTTCAATAAAGCCTTCATCGAAAAGGTACATCTTGACGTAGCGCCGTATCACTGGATCGAGGTTTGCGCGATCCCAGCTCAGGGCGCCTGTGGAACGATTGATATGAACGGTTCCAGCCAAATGAGTAGTAACGGAAAAATTTTCCTGCATAGGAGTCGAATACGCAGTGTAGCAGGTTTG
>CAZMNG010000395.1:0-1286 GCA_964567505.1 uncultured Chthoniobacterales bacterium | reverse complement strand
GCCGTCCTGTGAAGCACGCGTCTGAATTAAATTCAACTTCGTAAGCTCAGGACTGCTCATGCATCCTGCCGTTAGACGAAGCGCGATTTAGATCGTAATGTCTCTCTGCTGCGCTTCTTTAGGGCGATATCTGAAGGGAGAAAGAAATTCAATAACAGCGGGGGAGAAATGCGATGAGCAATAACCTGGATCTTCTCAGGCAGAATTACTGCGGACCTGCCACTTTCACTGGTGAACCAAGTCATAGCCTCTTTCCTTTGGAAAGAGAGTGCGAAGAAGGAAGGATTGTCCTGGCAAATGCGCCGGCGACGCTGCTTCACGTTCAAGAGTTCGATCCCACGGGTCTTGGAAGCACATATCGAGATGAACTGACAGGACTGGAATTGCCGGTCTTCGCCGTTTTCAATCTTGAAGGACCACAACGATGCAGTTTTGAGATCTCGGCCGAATCGCCTCCGGCGGACTCAGCCCCGATCAATTTGCAAGGGATGATTCCGATTTACAAGGCTCAACCGTTCGTTCGCAAAATCAATGAACGGAGAATGAAGGCTGACCGGTTATCGCTTATCATAGCCGGACTGCTGGGGATATTGCCGGCATTTGCGTTTCTGCTCTCGCCAATGGGCGCGGCAGCCGGTGCCAGGGTGCCGTTCGTTGTTCTGGGTGGCTGGCTTCTGGGGGCGATGCTCGTGTACGTTTTGACGCTTAGTCTGCTCGACCGATTTCTGCCCTGGAAGAAACTGGTGATTACCGCCGACTTTAATGGGCTTCTGCCAAAGGAAACCAGAAAGAAAGCGCTGGAAGCCAGAGAGCACTTCGACGACCTCTACCTGATAGTCGATCAACAGAACCGGTGGCAGAGCGAATTGCTGCCTGATCCCGCGCCGCGCGGGTTGGATCCGCTCCTGATCGGGGAATTGAATCATTCGGGTAAAATGAAATATTTCCTGATCCATCAATTCAACCTGACCGAAGCGGAGCAGTATCTGGCAGATGAGTTCGCAATTAAATCGGACGACGGCGATTTAAACTGGGCATGATGCTCACCGCAGTTACTTCGGCGGCCCACCGAGATCTTCTTAAGCGCCTCTTTCGCGTGAGTACAACCCATTGCGACGTCGCGAGAACTATGGCCTTTCGACCGGTCGGCGCGTCTCCTGAATGAAATTTTCAGCAGCTTCCTCGCGGAGCTCCGGCTGCGGTGCGGGGCCGAAGTCCTCAGGCTCAAACACCTGCCGAACCTCGATCTCGGCCTCCTCGCCGGGCATGGGATTGGGACAGCGCTT
>CAZMNG010000394.1:2607-4872 GCA_964567505.1 uncultured Chthoniobacterales bacterium | reverse complement strand
TCTCGGGGATCTGATCGAATTTGATCGAACAGCGAAAATATTCAGCAAACCTAGCCAGAAACAGACCGAAGATTACATCTCCGGCCGATTTGGTTGACCCATGCGCGTCCGTCGCCAAGACATAGAGCGACGGTTAAAACGCGAAACCAAAGCTTAATGATATCACGCTGAGGCTCTGGTTTTTCCTCGGAGCCGGATTCACCGCGTAGTCGACCCGGACCGGGCCGATTGGCAGATTGTACCGGAACCCGCCTCCGACGCCGGTCGCGAAATTGTCGAATGGTGCGTCGCCGGTACCGCCGGCGTCAAAGAATGCTGCACCAATGACGTCCCCGTAAATCGGAACATCGTATTCTACATTAAAGATCGAGCGGGCGAGACCTCCGATCGGATGATTTTCGGTATCTTTCGGGCTGAGATCTGTCTCGTAAAAGCTGCGAACGCTCGTAGAGCCACCATTAAAAAACCGCTCATCAATCGGCACACCTGCAGGTCCGTTGACGGCAGCCATGTAGCCCATCCGCGCGCCCAGGGCCAGCAGAGTTTTGCCGAAGGCAAAGTAGGTCGAATAGCGGCCGGTAAATCGCGCGAAACTGGAGTTCCCGTCGACACTTTGCGAATACGATGCCGAGCCATCGACAACCCAACCCTTGCGCGGGTTCGTCGGGCTATCACGGAAATCGAGATTTTGCGACAAGCCGACCGTCACCAGTTGGTAGGAGGTCGGGCCAACCAAGGAATCTGGCACGATAATCACCGAACTCAGGCTGCCTTCCTTCGCTTCGAAAAACCCCACAGTTTGGATTTCTTTGGTGAACGTCTTCGTGAATCTCAGACGGGCATAATAGGTTTGAATGGAGTATCCGATGAGTTCCTTGGACGAGGCTCCGACTGCGGCCAGAAAATCGATGTCGCTTTCGAGAAACCAGGGATTTTCGTACGAAATCTCGCCGTCGGGTCCCCGGCTCGAGTAATCGACTTTGGCGGAAAAAATCCGCCCATATCCATCGACATTCCGATTGGTGTAGTTGGCTCCCAGCAGAACGCCATAAAACGTGTCGTATCCGCCGTAAAAACCGACTTCTTTCGGATGGGCCTCCAGAGGTGTGAGCACGAGATCGATCGTGTGATCCGGTTGAGTCACCTCCTGTACATCCAGCGAATCGTACAATCCCGTCTGGTAGATTTTGCTGTGCAGCGCCTTGAGCTTGTCCGGGTCGTACGTTTCGCCGCGGAGAGGCGCAAACCGTAATGGGAGAAATGGAGGGCGCAGCCGCGCGTTCGGTTCTTGAACTTCGACGATGGCGCCAAATTCGTAGACCGGACCGGGAACCACATCGATACTGATTGGGACTCGGCCCCCGGCGACAGCTTGAAAGTCCGGGGTGGCGGTGACCGATGCGGAGTAGTAACCCTTCGATTTGAGAATGAAAGTCAAATCTCTCTGCAGATTTTGAAGCTGCGCTTCCGAATACGGTGCCGGAGGCTGAGTGAGGGATTTGATCTTCGCAGAGATCTTTTCGTCTGCGATTCCCAACTCTTTCGAGAGTCGGATTGGCCCGAAGAAATATCGAGGTCCTTCATTAATCGTCACGATAGCGTTCACGGCTCCGGTCAGATTGTCCGGAATCGTGGTAAGCTTCTCGATTTGAACCTGCGGGAATCCCTGTGAAACGTAGTAGCTTTGAACAAGGTTTGTCCCGGTAACAAGATCGGCTTCAACGAATGGGAGTTGCGCCTTGAACTGCGAATAGCGGGCCCGAGTTGTACCTATCATCAAGTCCTGCAGGACCGAAGGTGAAAACGTCTTGTTTCCTTCAAAGGAGATCTGGCCGAGTTTATAATACGGTCCTTCGGTAATATCCAACTCCAGAACGGACCCTTCGATCTTGTACTTCACATCGACCGCCGGATAACCGTGTCGCCGATAAAAGACTCCAAGATAGTACGCCGTGTCGTCCGCCGCCGGCAGGCTGAGGCCTTGCTGCTGGATTTCGGTCAGCACATCCGCAATTGCGGCGTTGAGCTCGCGCGAGGTGAATTTGGTGTTCCCAACGTACCGGACGCGTCCGGTCACGCTCTGCGGCGGGGCAGGGGAATTGATCGGCTCAGGTTGCGCAGCCAGCGGCGTGTTCGCCGATTGGGCAACACTCATGCTCGCAGATGGGCACGCAAGGAATATGGCAACAGCGGCAGATCCCCATCTCATCGGAAGCGAATCAGATACTTTAAGCGTCCTTGGTAACTACTTGTCCCGAAGTCGCC
>CAZMNG010000394.1:0-2507 GCA_964567505.1 uncultured Chthoniobacterales bacterium | reverse complement strand
GCTTGCAAGTTTATGCTCACCCTGCCTCGGGCAAGATTGCTTTGGACCAGGAACGGCTCGTCGGTCCGAACGGCAATGTTGAATTTCCAATCCTTGAACGGCGGAGTGTCGATCGCCACCTTGGGCATCGCTCCTGCCGGTGGTTGTGGTGGTGGGCGTCCTGGCAAGTTGAGCGGCAGAATATCGATATCCTTAAAGAAACGGCTGTTGGTGATCCCGACTGTTCCGTCAATTTGTCCAGCCGATAGCGGTCCGCGGACTGCCATGTCCAGGTTTGCTCGAACAATGATTCCGTCGCTGCGAGTTAAGAGCACCTTTTTGCCATTCAGCGTAACGTCAAATTTAGGGTTCGTGCCATCCGTCAAGTCTATCCCTCCGGCAGCGCCAAAGGAACCGCCTCCCGCCAATCCTTTCATTTGGTCGATCATTATGCGATCACGCCGAAACAATATGTTCGCAGCAAAGTTGGAAATCGGCGGTACGGTGTCGGTGTTTGCCTGGAATCTCTCCAGATTCGCTCGAATGGTGCCGCTTAAGTCCGGTTTTTTGATAGTCCCGTTCACTGAGACGTTGGCGCCGGCAGAACCTTCAATCACTTTGATGCCTGGTACGAGCTTCCGCACAAATGCCAGGTTGTTGTTGGGCCAGTTCAGAGCGAACTGCAGCGGCGTGTTTTCGGGCATTGTCCCGGTTTTAATGATCTGGCCTAGATCCAGCGGCATTTTGCCGGTCAAGCGCACGGGCTGGATGTCCGGTTGTTCAATCTTGCTGTCAATCGTCAGCGCCTTTCCGGCGATCCGGACGGAGAAATCGCCGTTCGCAGCCGACAGATTGGAAACGCTGGCGGTCTTGATCGCACGCGCGTTTGCCGTGAGTTGAATCAGCGGATCGCGCAGGGTCTGCGAGGCCTGAATCCGGAAGCCAACGGTTCCGGTCACCTGAGGTTTACCGGTTTGGAATGAGGCCAAAGAGATTTTGTCTCCCCCGATGTCAATGGCTACAGGTCGATCAAGACCGAGAGGAACCTTTTGTCCAGCTTGCAGATCGAGTGGAATTCTTACGCTCCCAGCAACGGTGTTGCCGCTCCGGCGGATGTTTAGCTTAGGGATCTCAATCGCTTGCGGGCTGAAACCCAGTGACGCATCGACGTCCGCGTACGGCGACGCGATTTGCAACTGGGGAATTTCGGCATTCGAACCGTGATAGCTGCCGCTCAGGTCTATCTTCGTGCTTTGGAGGGTATTGGTGCGCAGCTTGTCCCCATGCAGCTCGAAAGTGCCCGTTTGTTCCTTTACCGGCCCGTTTCCCGACCAAATCAGATTCAGTTTCCCGCCCAGATCGAGATCCTGGCCGAATGACTTGATCACTTCATTGAGAAATCCAAGATCGCGAAACTGGACCGTCGCGCCGGAGTGATAGTCGTAGGGTTCTTCGAGCAATGCGTTCCCTTGAGCATCAATGAAGTTATCTTTATCGAACGTAATCCTGCAGGTCGGGAGATTCAGCTTGTGGTCCAGCAGGTTCCCTTCGATTTGAATGAGCTGTATCGATAGCCCACGAAAGTTGATCTGATTTCCATCAACGTGAACCGTTCCGTCGGGAAGCCCTTTGCGGGCGTCTCCGGCGAATGACCAATTCGCGTGAATATTGCCGCGGGCGACAGGCGTCTGCCCGGCTTGGATAAGCAACTGTTTGAATACCCCGAGCTCGTTGAGTTCGATCGCGCCGCTTGTCTTGTAGGGATAGGGTTCTTTCAGCCCAGCCTCGCCGGTCAGGTCGACATAATTGGAATCATCGAGGGTGATTCGGCCCGTCTCGATTCTCGCCTGCGAGCTCGCAACGTTTGCCTGAAGATTGACACTTTGGATAGGAATCCCGCCGTACTGGATTCGGCTACCGGAGACCTGGAGCATTGCGCTTGGGTTGCGAATATCGCCTGAGCCGGTGAAGTGCGTGGTTAATTGGCCCGTAATCCCCGGTTGGATGCCGAATCGAGTGAGGATGTCATTTAGCACCGCCAGGTCATTTAATATTAGTCCGCCATCGACTTTAAACGAGAACGGATCCATCAGACCGGCCGAGCCGGAAACCTGCAAATAGTTGCTCGGATCAAGTGCCAGCCGGAAATTCCGGATCTGGGCTGTGCTCTCTTTGACCACTGTATCGAGGCCAACTGATTGCAGAATTATCCCATGATATTTCAACTGATCGCCCGTGGCCTGAACCGAACCGTCGACCTCGAGGTGATCGATCCGAAGGTCGCCTTTCGCAGTGAGAGTGCCTTCAACTTGGTTTTGACGAATAAAATCGGCTATCGATGCGAGATTGAATTTGACCTGCGCGCCGATCTGCCTCGCATCAAATGGAGCTTCCCGTGTCGGTAACGGGACATTTGCCTCGACTTCCACCCGACTGGCACCGGCAGCCACGTTAGCAGCGCCGCGCACGGCTTTGCCGTCTGTCATCGCGCCAGTCGTCTGGATCTTATCGATGTGCGCGTCTTGATA
>CAZMNG010000393.1:0-4890 GCA_964567505.1 uncultured Chthoniobacterales bacterium | reverse complement strand
AGACACTGTGTAATCCGAGAGACTGGCCACCGTCTGATTGCCACTCAAGTCGCTCTCGGCGGCAGCGTTCGCAGCCTGAAGATCGCTGCCGCTGGCAAAGCCAGGAAGTGATAAGCAGACACCGAGTGCAACGGCCCAAAACGAGCCGGCCGCCAATCGTGGAAAATGAAAAGAGGCTTTGTTCATGCAAATATAGCCGCGAAGATTCGCAGACTGACGAGACGTCACAATTATTAAGAATGGAATAATAGATTCTAGAAATCCTAAGTGCGTTTCGGTTGTGCGGCCGACATCGAACGTTGGAATCGAATAACAAACGTGTGCGAAAACCCCGGCGGACCGAAACCCGTCCGCTGGGAGTTTTCCCGGTCGAGCCCCAAAGCGATCTCTCCCTTCTTATATGAAGAGTACTTGACCCGTTTGTTCCCGGCGACAATCCGAAACCGGCCGCTACACGCTGACCCACGTAGGCTCGTCCGATACCAGGACTTCCTCGACGCAATCAAACGCAAGCCACAGCTCCCGTATTTCCTCGGCTTCCGACGGGTCCTCGGTCATGAATTTTCGTTGCGGCAGAAAAAAGGGGACAGGTCGGATAAGCACAAAAGGTTCGCGTTTCGTTTCCGGGAATAGCCCTGCATGTTTGACCTGTCCCTACTCGTGCTTTCGATCAATCGAGTACGAGCACGAGTACGGGTAGGATAAGTGTCGAGGAGGAGTTCGAGTTCGACGACGAGGACGATTGGAAAGTGCGATCCTGGACAAGGGATCGTCCTAAGTCCCTCTTAACTTAACACCGTTCTGACCTGTCCCTCTTTTTTGGGGCCAATGCTGTCGCAAAACAGAGCAGGAGTTCGCTCATCAGCTCGAGGTGTTTCCACTTTGCGGATGCAGGGTTTCGAGTCGAACGGATGCACCGCCCTGAGAAGCGGATCTGAGAGTGGCCTCAACCATGGAAAGGGTCGAAATATTGTCACGACCCGACGAGAAAAATTGCGGTTCGGTCCCGGTTCGAATGGCTTCCGCAAAGGCGGCCAGGACTCCTATGCGGTCAAATTTCGACATCGGCGCGAGCTCGATTTCTTCCAGCTCACTGTTAAGCCTGCGGATGGACAAGCGGTCGCGACCAGCGACATTGGGGCGGTCGCCTCGCGAGGTCCAGAATACCGAACCGAGCTCGAAATCCATCTGCCACTCACCGGCCCATGCCGTTTTTGGACCTTGATCGAGCCAGCTGCCGCGGTAGCTGGCCACAACGCCGCTAGGGAACGTGAGCACGATCACTGCGCAAGGCGGCATTTTAAATGGACTGCCCTTTGGGTTCCATGCACGGCAGGAAAGTTCGACCGGTTCTTCACCGATGACCATCCGCATCAGGTCGTAGTGATGAACCGACATGTCCGCAAGAAGCGGGTTTGGCAGGCTCCAGTAGCTATAGCCTTCTACGGGCGCATTGTGCCGGAAATTTACGTTAACGCTATGCAGTTGCCCGAACCAACCATCGCGCACGAAGCGAGTTGCTGCCTGCGAAGCGGAGAAATAGCGATAGTTTTGGGAAACCATCAAGACCCGGGCGCCTTCCTCCGCAAGGTCCACAAGCCTGTACGCCTCTTCCAGCGTCTGGGTGAATGGCTTCTCGACGATGACATGTTTCCCGGCGCGCAATGCCTCGCGCGCAACGAGCGCATGCAATGACAGCGGAAGAGTGATTACGACCGCCTCGGCGTCGACCTCCGCGATCGCGTCTGAGAGAAGCGGAAAAAACTTGGCGGCCGAAACCCCAAGGACCACCCGGGCGCGGTCCAGCGCTAAAGGATCCTGGTCGACGTAGCCCACCACTTCAACGTCGGGACTTTCAGGATAGATATGCCGGGCCCAATCGGAGCCCCATCGGCCAAGCCCAACATGAATGAGTTTGATCTTGTTCATGAATATACCCTATTTTTTATGATTGTATCTGTGCTGCGTCGTATGCGTGACCGTCGCTACGCTGGTCGGACGTAAGCATCACTCCCGGGCAGCCCGCGGGAACCCTGCCGAACTTCAACCATTCCAGTGGAACCTGCCACAATTTCTGTTGGAACCGCCTGTTGAAGAAGCCGAAATGCCCGATCGCAGGCTCGACGATCGATTGGGGCGAAATTCTGAGATGCGTCCTCGGGCTACGGCTGAAATAGACGAGGAGCCGTTCCACGGCGGATACGGTGCCGAATTCATCGTCCGTCACGCTCACCGCTAAGGTCGGTGCTGTTACGGCGGCGAACTGTTGCACCAGCATGTGCTTTTCAGGGTAGCGCGCGCAGGAACGGCCTCGCCAAGTGTCTTCGAAACGCTCCCGGCTCAGGATCCAGTCCCGCACCACACCTTTCGGGGTGTCCTCGAGCCATCCCAGTCTCTCGCCGGGAAAATAGCCGAAAAGCATCGTGATGAGCGGCATGACGACATGCCATTTTGCAACCATCCGCAATTTCGTGCCGGGTGCGTAGTCGCGCCAGTAAGCGTATTGCGCGCCCATCGTGAAGACACGGCGAATGAGATAGTTGGACTCGGCCAAACCGAGGACGAAGCCACCGGCGCTATGGGCGACGACATGGATCGGTTGACCTGGAAACGAGCGCTCAGAATAGCGCAGCACGGCGTCGAAATCCAGGCGACCCCAGTCGATCCAGCAGGCGTCGAAGCCGCGCAGTGTCGCCGGGCGTGACTCACCGATGCCGCGATAATCATAGGCGATGACATCGAACCCATGTTCGAACAGGAACAGGGCGAAACGGAAATAATAGCGGCAACGGACCGAGGTGGCCGGGTTGATGATCACCGCGGGCCTTGTGTGCCGACTGTCTCCCGAATGGCGCCAGAAAAAGCCTTTGATCGTGCACCCATCCGCTGCCTGCAGGGTAAAAGGCTCTGGCGGGACCGTAGGCGTAGTCATCGATATTTCTCCGTGTCGAGCGGTTGCGTGAAGACCGCAGCTGCGCTTTATTTATTTAGTTCGCACTACAGAATAGTGGCAGTACGGATTCTGCCTGTCAAGATTTGTGTAGCGTTTTCTACAGAAAGGAAGGAAGCTGGCGCGATCAAGCCGACCACGCAGCTGCGGCCGGGACGACGCCCTCCGGCGGGCGAAGGAGGTAATCTGGGCGCTCGGATAGGAGGGGGGCTACGCTGAGCGACCTCGCCCTGCCATCTATTGCCCTCTTCCCTTGCGCTTCCTTACATTGCGTCGCCGCAGCGCGACAATTATTTCGATCAGCCTCTCCAAAGCGCTCGACATCACTTGAGCCTTATGGGTAACAAACGATGTTGCCACCAAACTGATTTCCCTGGGCAACGCATGGATTCTGACTTCATTCCGCCGGGCGGAACGCTCAACGATCGACCTTGGCAGCATTGTAATTCCAATGCCGGCGCTCACACACCCGATGATGCCGTCCGAAACCGTCCGGGTGCCGCCCATCTGGGTTGACCTAAGGCAAGCCTCGGCGGGGTGAATGTATTTTGTTCCGGAGGGACAGCATGATAGTAGCCGGGTACGAAGTGCCTGGGTATTGATACAGAAGGACGGGACAACTCGTCAAGATTTAAAAGCAAGTATACTTAGGATATACGGATGTATCCGTTTTGTTTTTTGTATTTGTGAAGCATTTTGAATGCGCGGAAACTTCCCTCAACTTTCATGAAGAATAGCACCGCACACACATACCGATTGGCGCTTCACTCAATTTGCACCATTTTTTTCGCAATTTGCTTCCACACGTCAGGAGCCGCCTATGCCGCCGGGTTGAATAGCGGGTATGCACAAGCCGGAACAGACACTTGTGATACGGAGTTTGGCCCGAGCGTTCAGTATGACGTGGGCGAACAGACCGTCAATGCGTTGCATCCGTCAGGGCTGGTCTTGGAGTTTCACAAATGGCCTGCCAGCGACGATATTCTGTATCGCGTAGGAAAGGTGGTCGGGACAGAGGTGATCTGGGGAGGAAGCCAAGAATCTGGTACCAGAGGGTACTGGCCTGCTATCGCTATTAGTAAAGAGGGATACGTCATCGCAGTTCACGGCAATAGATCATCGCACACTGGTTCGGAGCAGTATTACCGGATTGGAAAGATCGATCCTTATGGAGACGTGAATCAATCTATCGTGTGGTTAACGAACTACATTCATTGGGATGGCGGTTATAGGAGCTCGATTGCAATCAATGATCAGGGCGTCATCGTGGGCGTGCATGAAGCTAACCACTCAGGCAGGCGTCTGTATTACCGCGTTGGGAAGCTTAGAAATCCTGCCGGCGGCGATTTTACCATTCACTGGGACTCCGGCCAATGGGGCATCGGATACGAATACGGTGAGTCGGCGTCCATCGCCATCAACAATCTGAACCAGATCGTGGAGGTTCATCAGGTGCCTGCCGAAGACCTTTTGCACTATCGGCGCGGCACTGTCAGTGGAGGCCAGATCCATTTCGGCGAATCCCGGCGGTACGAGGACGATGGAAGACAACCCGCAGTCGCGCTTCTGGACAGCGGATTGGTCCTGGAGGTCCATGCGAGGATTGAGTGGTTCGCTTCGGTACGTCTTATTTCGCGAACAGGAAGGCTGGCTCCGTCCAACGGACAAGACATTGAATGGATCGCCTCAAAGGAAGCCGGAAGCCTATACTCTGTCGATCACCCAGCGTTGTCGACAAATGGAACCTACGCCATTCAAACTCATGAATTGGACGACGACCCGGAGGACTATGGGGTTGATCTCTACAGTTCTGTCGCCAGAATTTGCGAAGTTCCCTGATGTTCGATTGGGACCTGTCTTGGTCCCTGAGCGGCAGCTCCGTAGAAGCGTGATCTGTATAGCTGCCACGCCAAAAAATTGCGATAAGCTCCGTAGGAGCG
>CAZMNG010000392.1:0-4895 GCA_964567505.1 uncultured Chthoniobacterales bacterium | reverse complement strand
TTTGTTTTGAAAGGCCGGCATCAGAAATAGCTGTTGATTTCAGTGCGGTATTGTTGAGGACGCGTTCATGAAACAAGGTGCGCATTAGCCCGACTGTCCAATTCTGCGGGCCATCTGATGGTTCAAATCGAGTAACTAAGTAACGCAGAAAATCATATTCTAAATAGGCATCGTGGGCGGGGCCGCTGCCGTGGGTTGCATCTTCTACAACGGTGAGAAGATCGGCAGCCATTAGAAGAAACTGACACATTGACATGACGTCCAACATCTGCGGGTGGACGGTGATCAAGAGGGCAGTCGCGGCGCAAAGCGCGCCAAGCGTTAAAAAACCCAGTTGAGGGGGGCAGTCTAAAACCATCACATCGTAGTGTTGCTCGACAGTACCAAGAGATCTCCCGATGCGTTCAAAAAATGGTTCTGATCCAGCCGCCGCGAGCGCTTTGGGAGTGTCATGTTCGAACTCCATGAGTTCGAGATTACCGGGGATCAAATCCAATCCGGTAAAATAGGTCTTTTGAATAATATCACTCAGAGGACGCCTTTTATTATCGTACCTGATTGCTCCGTAGAGCGTTTCGTTTGGGCCAATGTCGAACTCTGGTTGATATCCATGGAGGGCTGTCAACGAAGCCTGTGGGTCAAGATCAATAGCGAGAACGCGGTAGCCCCTTAAAGCAAGAAATTGTGCGAGGTGAGCTGCGGTTGTGGTCTTGCCACTGCCCCCCTTAAAGTTTGCGACTGCAATGACTTGGCAGCCTTCGTGGTCGGATCGCGTTGGAAGATAGCCCTTCCCTTTTGCGCCTTCGTCGAGCAATCGGCGGAGATCGTTGATCTGTTCTAATGTGTACAGTCTGCGCCCCGCTGGGCCTATACTTGGTTCCGGCCCCTTCCCCGCGATTGAAAGTTGACGAAGATATCCATCTGCTACGCCGATTAACTTGGCGGCCTCACCGGAAGAAAACTGTCGAAGAGTTTTTTTTGAAGCGGGAGGAAAGAGTGTATTGCGAAGTGACTGAAGCTCTTTGGACAAAGCATCGCCATCTTCAGTAATGACCTTGGTAACGCGGGTCCTGGTTGTGCCAGTGGCAGATCTGGTCAGAACCTCATCCATGGTGGTGATCCGCTCTTTCACGTCCAAATGCCTTAATTTACGCTCATGCGCCGTGCCGCGCTAAAATACCGTAACATAAGGAATGCGATTCGGCATATTGGCAAGCGATTTTGAGTTAACAGGCATTAACTACATATTCTTGGGTTTTCATTTTTTATGCGCTTGGGCGAGTGTGGCAGCTGCCACAAGAAGATGAGTCGACCTTGATGCAGTGAGTCGTCACGCTGCGGGGTATACTCAACGACGGGCCTCAATGATCTCGGAATGCTACCGCCAAAGTACCTTGACCGCTGCGGGAGAGATCACGGGTTTCGCTGCAACACCCGCCGGGAAGACTCTTCGGGCCCGATCGCGCGGTGCCACGGGGGAACTGAGGCCCTAATCGGGAAAGGAGAAAGCAAGGCGCTCCCGTTCGTGGCAGGGATAAGGTGTTGACTTGCCCTCGTCAGTGCAGCCCATTTACGAATTCTGTAAAAGGGCAGGCGGCGGTAGCCTTATGGAGTAAAAGAAATGACCACGAACGCGATACCTATAGAATCGCAGTGAACCCGGCCTGGAGCAGTGTGGCAGGTGCCACACTGCGATAATTTTAAATGTTTACGGTGATGGAAAGATAGGACTTCAGAGAATTGCCTGATCGGAGGAGGCTCCCATAGGAGGGCACACCGTCCGCTGCTCAGCAGGGTCGAGGTACGGCGGGCCGGGTTAGGGAGATGTTCGGCGTCTCGTTGGCTCGCTCATTCGTCTGTGGGTGTTCCACTATCACGATCATACCATATTTCCAGCCGCACCTCGTCGAACGATAGCATTCGGACTTCCCGCGCTACGCTTCCCATGTGCTTCATGGCAAGGCTTATTGGGGCACTGCATGTCAGGCCTAATCTGGCGATTGTACTCCCCTGTGGCACCTGCCACACAGTCGTCTCTATAATGACTTTAGCAAATTTATTTGCTAGGATTGTCCCTCGCCACGACGCTTTCGGTGAAAACCAATGCCTCGGCCTCTTCCGGGGCTAGGTGCCGCGGCCGGGCCGGTGTAGGACGTTATTTCGAACGTCAGGTGCATTCGGGGCGCACACCCAGAGCCTCCGCCACCTACCCTGATGCTTCTTAGACGGGCAGGAACGGGCTAGCGCAGGTCATGACCAAAATGCCTTCCTGGAAGCGCCCCTTGGCCCGGTATATGGTTGAGTCGCCCAGCAGCGCGGGTAATTACGTCATAACTAGCGCCCGTGTCGGCCGTCACGAATATCTTGGTTCGTTTGAGCTTGCGGGCGGCATGATTGCCCGGCTCAACAAGGTCGTGAGCTCAGCGCGCCCAGACTGGCACAATTCGACAAGATAGCGTACGTTCATCTCGGCCTCCTCTTAGCTGGAGACCAGACGAACAGCTGAATCTTGTGGCAGTCGTGAGTCGCTCAGCAAAACCCATTTCCCCAAGCTGGGTCAGTATTTGGCGTTTATCCATGAGCATAGGCGTCAGCCACTTCCACAGCCCGGCCACCACCGCCCTGCGCAATATTTGAGGAGTAGGGCGCCCTCGGTTCCCCAAAAGGTAGCAACGACTAAACGAGCCGACTTTATCAAAAAGGCAGTCGAGAGTCTCCCGCAACTTAGAAGTGCTCTTGGATCCAAAACTCCTGCCAGATCTGATTTGGCCCGGACTCATCCCATCAAAATCACTGTGCCGAGCACTAGCTCGAGAGTCTTACCCGCAATTTGGGCACAGCCCTATCTCCTCAAAATCCAATATCACCTGAGACATTTTACCGTGTGACGCGTGTTTTGCAGAGGGAAGAGCCCAGACACAAGAGGTCATCAACCCGAGACTTCGGTGGTTGATTGAATCTCGGTTTGATACATTCGAAGCAATTCGGCGACCACATCGTCACGTTTGATCCGGCGTTGGAAGGCATTGGCGATCGACAGCCTATGACTTTTCACAAACTTGAATGCGGCCTTCCCCTCGAGCGATCCTGCCGGGAAACTGCGCCTCACCGCCAAGCCCACCCCCACGATCCAACGATCGATTTCCTCCTTGCGCTGCGCAGCCGTGCGAGGCTCCGCATCCCGCGGGTGGGGTGGCGCGGGCTCGCCGGTGATCAGGACGAAGGACGCCGGGGTGGTCCGGCTATGAGGGTTTGCGACAATTGCTGCTTCGGATTTCGCGGTTGGCTCCAATGGTAGTGCGGGAGGCGCGGCAATCTTCAATTTTGCTTTGTAAGCCGCAAGCGCGGGCGGCGCCCGCTTCCCCCCGAGTGAGAGCTTCGGTCGATCAACGGCGATTTGAGACATCGGAAATTCCCGTTTGGCGTGAAATGTTTATTCCGGCAGTGTTGGCAGATGCGGCGGCTCGCGCGCGCGAAGGTCTTGTTCCAGGGTACTTCCATTTGCCGCGAACACGCCAAACGGGGCAAACCGCAGGTCCCGGCACGCGGCGTCTCATAGTTCGCGGACGGGAGCGGCGAGGCGAGGGGGAGGGGCCACAGGCTGACGCAAATCACTCTCCTCGATGGCCGCCTATCCCGCCCGCCGGGTAGAAGCCGGTCGCCACCCTGCATTCTCGCCGGTGCAGCGCAGAGCGCAAGTGGTGATTTGTGGCAAAGCGACAGCCATTGTCATCACTCCCAAAAATCTTCCAGAACTGTGCGATGGTTTTATGATGGCCGGTCCAACAGCCGCCTGAATTCATCGAGAGCCCCGCGGGGCAAGTTGCGGCGGAACTGGCGCGGCGCGGCGCGGCGCCGGAGCAGCGCGTCCTGATCCCCATCGTGCCTGCCGACGAGGTGTCGAAAGCGCGCGCCGTCGCGCGGCCCTTGGTCAAGGCCGAAGGGTGGACGGACGCGGACATTGGCCGCCTCATCGAAGAAGACCGCGAAACCGTGCCGCCGCGTCTTGAAACTGGGCCGCCGCGTCTTGGATGAGGCTGGCCGTCGAGACAAACGTCTTTGTCAGCGCCGCTCTGAAAGCGTCCGCGTGGCGCTCCATGGCCGTGCGCTGGCGCGACGCATCAAACGTGCTATGATGCTATGATGATCAGGGTTCTTGAAGAAGCGATCGCGAAAGTTCTCTCTCTGCCCGAAGGGGCGCAGGAAGAGGCGGCTCAGATCCTCCTCTGGACGCTGGAGAAGCACGCCGCTCCGGAGCCGCTCGACGGCGAGACAAGCGCGGCGATCGACGAAGGCGCCGCTCAGGCCGCGCGCGGTGATTTCGCCTCTGACGCGGAAATCGCTGAGCTCTGGAAACGCCACGGTTTATGACCGTCCGCTATACGCGGCGGGCGCAGCGCGATCTCACCAAGATTCTCGCCGGCATCGATCAGGAAAACGCGGCCGGCGCCCGCAAGGTGAAACTGGCTTTGGAGCGCGCCATCCGGACCATCGAACGCTTTCCGCGCTGCGGCTTTTCCACCGGCCGCGCCGGCGCGCTGGGGCTCGCCGTGGCGCCATATCCCTATGTCATCTACTGGGGGATTGAAGGGGAGGACGCGCACATCCTCCATGTCCGGCATGCCGCGCGGCGGCCTTGGTCGGATAAGGGCTGAGACGGCGGGGGCTGGGAATGGCCTGGATCGCGTTTGGGCTGAGTTTTCGCCAAGCGGGTCCGGGCCGCACTCTGCCGCAGCGCCGGCAGTTTCCCACGAATCCCGCGCCAAACGCCCCCAAATCCGCCCCGAACGCCCCCCGCACCCCCTCCCATCGATAATCGCGCATTATCGATGGTGATAAGCGCGTTTCGGCGGCGTCCGGGTGACGGAAGTGAGTTGTCTATTTACTTCTCTTTC